>JAFAAS010000108.1 GCA_023426435.1 Verrucomicrobiota bacterium
CACCGCATCTTGCCGGTATTGCTCCGTGAACTTGCGACGGCGCGCTGCGCCGTCTGAACTTGATTGGGTCATTGGTAGGCTCTCTTTCTTGAGCCCAACTCGTGTCCGTCAAACCGGGGCAACCTCATTAAGCAGCGGATGCATGACTTTGCCGAACGTCAAAGATCAGCCACACGTGTGCTTGGCGCGGGCCGTGCGTAAGCACGGAACGTGACAAGCATACGTGTTGGCTGTAGCGCTTGGTTGGGCCTTCTTAGCGCTGCGGGACTAATCTCCATACAAAACTCCCTGAAGCCTCTTCGTCGGGGACCCAAAATTCAGGTCGCGGTATATCGAAACCCACACGTGGAGGTAGGTAAGTCTGAACCTGACGAAAAATCCTGCTGAGGCGCTGATCCAGTCCATCGACCTCAATCTGCCTTCGAACTCCGGCTTCAGATATCGTCACAATCGCGAACCGGGCAGAATACATTCGATACACCAGCTGCCCATCAACTCCCGGATCATAAGCGATCTTTCGTCCCCAATATCCGGCTGGTATTTCAACTACTGCCGCTTCGATATCGTTTCGGAATGCATCAGACAGCGCAAATCGCGCTTCTTTCTCTACTACAGTTCGATCAGCTCGCCGAAGCGTGTAATGCCCAGATTTGCCATCAACGTCGATTCGATGCGTGAATCCAGGTCCGATATCCCTACCCGGTTCGTAGATGAAGCTCAGCCGCTGGATCTTTGGTTTGATATCGACCGGAGCGGTCGACTGCCGCGATAGGCATCCGGCCAGAAGAAACACGAAGACAACGCCGATGAGTGGTCGCGACGTCATTTACTGCCCAACGTCAAAGATCAGCCACACGTGTGCTTGGCGCGGGCCATGCGTCAGCATGGAACGTGACAAGCATACGTGTTGGCTGTAGCGCCTGGTTCGGCCTTCTACAAATCGTCATCGAGAGGACTCTCACTTCGAATCCAAGGATGAGCGGGGCTCTCGCGCCGCGCCTGCCAACCAGGTAAAAGATCAGCGACCTCGAATAACGAGTCGTCTAGCTTCACAACCTCTTCCAGGCATACCAACATCGCGTCTTCCATCCGGAACCCACTCGCGCCTACGAACGTCCAACTGTGATCTTCCGCAGCGTGCGACACGACCAAGATTGCTTCGTCTTGCTGCATCACTTGTCGGACAGTGAACGTCGCGCAGTTGCGCGGCTGATCGAACGGCCAACATGAAAGGTGCGGCTCCATTCTTTTGCCGAACGTCAAAGATCAGCCACACGTGTGCTTGGCGCGGGCCATGCGTAAGCATGGAACGTGACAAGCATACGTGTTGGCTGTAGCGCCTGGTTCGGCTCTTTCACTTTCCGAAAAGGCGCTGCCACAATGATGGCTTACTGCGCTTCCTCATCTTCTCAACCATGTCGTCAAGTGCGGTATGCAAAGCATTTGAGGCCTGGCGAGCCTCCTTACTTTGAAAGATGTGCGACTCGGGATACTTCAGGCCGGAATCATACGTTTTGATGATCGACTGAAGTTCAGACAGTGTATGGGCCAAGTGGACTCGAGTGCCGTTCTGCTTCAGCCCGCCCAACGATTCAATAAACGGCCGCTCCTTCTCCATCATATCTTCGGGAATAAGGTAAACGAAGTAGTTCTTAGGTCCGTAGTCGGAGTAACGCATATTGGCGACGATCCTCTGTGACCGACCGCATTTGGGACAGGCCGCACTGAAAAGCTTCCCCGTAAGAACTTGCTCCTTTAACTCGGGATCATCGTCGCCGGCCACTTTGCTCCAGTAGCGATAGTCGAATGCTGAAGAGCATCCTCGGCAGGAAAGCTTAACGATAGTCGATTTGCTGGGCATAGATTCGCCGAACGTCAAAGATCAGCCACACGTGTGCTTGGCGCGGGCCGTGCGTAAGCACGGAACGTGACAAGCATACGTGTTGGCTGTAGCGCCTGGTTCGGCCCTTTCATCCAGTGATTCGCATGCAGCCCCAACCGTCTGCTTCGCCGCCTGCTGAAACCGCCCGGCTGGTAAGATCGCACTCAAGCGCCCCAATGAGGCTGTGCTCAGGCAACATAAACTTCCTCACGATGACCTGCCACATCGCGCGCTCTTCATAGCGTGAAATGCAGACTTCCAGATCCTCTTCGGGGACCGCGCGCGCAAATTCAAGCGCCTGCTCCCTTTCAGGAAACGCGAAACAGAAATCAATCATCCGCGGTTTCTCGAGCGAATCGGCACCCTCACGCATCCGCTTAAGCACGGCGCCATTCTCATCGTCAGGTATCGCGCGCATGATTTTGCCGAACGTCAAAGATGAGCCACGACGGGAACTGGCGCGAGCCATGCGTCAGCATGGATCGTGACAGGTCCCGGCGTTGGCTCTAGCGCCTTGTTGGGCGTTTGGATCATGTAGCGCTCTGGCAATCCACGTGGAGATCGCAGTCGAGGTCCAAGATCATCTTCAACTCTTCACGAGTGAAAGAGAGCGCACACTGCGCATCGTGGGTATACGTGACGTGAAGCGTGAGATGCTCAGCTCCAGCTTCGCGGATGGCGCTTAGGAGCGGAAACGCGCGGCAATGTATCCACGCGATCTTCTCCGACTCATCCTCCGGCGCGGTGAACTGTGCTGAACCATACGGGACAGGAACGCCGCGATACCGTCCCACGTCCCCAATGACGCCGGGATCATGCGCATCCGAAAAAGATGCCTGCACGATCGACGGCGTGAAGCGCTTACCTGTCACGACGAATGTCGCCTGCGTCCGGGTGATCATCGTTTGCCCAACGTCAAAGATCAGCCACACGTGTGCTTGGCGCGGGCCATGCGTAAGCATGGAACGTGACAAGCATACGTGTTGGCTGTAGCGCCTGGTTGGGCCATCGCGCGTCACGCTCCATCAATAACGCCTAAAGCTTCCGGCAGACTACGAATGAATGCGACAACCTCCGCGACATTCTTCTGACCAGTCGCTTCCCATCGCGCTGCTTCGGCTTCGCACTCAGCTATGAACGCCTGCTTCTCCTCGGAGCTGCATTCCTGAAGTGTGCCGCTCATCGTATCGAGCGCCTCTACTGCGGCGCCTTGATTGACGATCGACTCGGGCGACAACTCCAAAAAACAAGCTGCCTCGATTACTGCTCTGGCGAGATTTCTCATGGGTGCGGCAACTTCGCCCAACGTCAAAGATCAGCCACACGTGTGCTTGGCGCGGGCCATGCGTAAGCATGGAACGTGACAAGCATACGTGTTGGCTGTAGCGCCTGGTTCGGCGTTCATTTCTTCTGCTGCCGGTAAGCGTGATAAGCGCTCAGGAATGATCCAACACCCAATATGAGTGCGCCATGATATGGCACGGTGCCACCCTTAGCGGCGTGAATGGCTGCGCCTAGCATTAGAATACCGAACGCTATCCCAAACCACATACTAAACCGGTAAAAGTCGTTCATCGTCAACGAGTGTAAAGATTTCCCGTTACGAACCGAATGATAATCTTCGCTCGGAGTAAATGATGGTGCTCGTGGTCGCACTGGCGTGGCGCCTGTCGCCACCAACGATCATAACAGTCGCTACCATTGTGAACGTTGCCGAACAGTATTATTGGGCTGCAGTGGGTAAAGCTTTGCAGCGAGAGTGATGCACGCGGCGGGGCGATAGTAGCGGTCTATCCATAAGTAGCTTACGATGGTTGGATCCTTGAAGTAGCTCCCCGCTAAAGCTGCACTGAGTGCAGCTCCGAGACCGTGTTTTCGGGGTCTTTATGACACTGTTCACGTGAAGAATTTCTGCCTGCCTGGTGGGTTCACGATCAGGTGCGGGATGCCACTGCGGCTGAATTTTGCGAAAGCTTCGCCCCATCAGTTCTTGCGGGAGGCTGGACCGCATGCAAGGGGTTTGAATAACGCGGACCTCCGGAGCAAGCCGAAGCAGGCGAACCGGCGACTTTCCTGCGTCACGTTTTGCGACGGCGACGTGGGTTCGAGCTGCAAAGGCGGACGAGTTGAAGCGATTGAAGCGTCCGAGATTGATTGGCGGGTGGGGGAGTGGGCGCGTGCTCGGAGGACGGGCGGAGAAGACGTCATTCGTGAGGTTCGATCCTGAGGCGGTCCGCGCTCTTGCTGGAGAGTCTCAGCTTCGTTGGCCTTGGCGAGTGTGGGGTAATAGGAGAAACGCCATACTCGAAAAGACACCACCGACCGCTGGGATTGCTATAGAAACAGTTCGCCCTGCGCCGGCGACAGATCGCTCTTACCTATCTTCTGCTTACCCGCCCCTCGGGCCCTTCGGGTTCGTAATAGGCTACGGCCGGAATAAGACAGCGACGTTCAGCCAGGGAGTAGCGCCACGTGAACCCCATCAGTTTATCGTCGCGAGAATTGGTCACGAATTTCACGGCGGGACCGCGCGGCGTCTTGATTTCTACCCGGACGCCCCAGCGGACCACGGTGATCGCGCGGTCACCGTCCCGCCGATCTTCACCGCCAGTTCGCCCGCATGCGTCCAATCTAACTGGATACTCGCTCCCGGCGTGCACGCCGGTGGGAAAAACACTTCGCGCGGCGCTCCATGCTCGCGCTTCCACTGCGCCACCCGCCGGTAAAACGAGCGCCGAGCGCTGGCGCCGATCTCCGTCGCGCCCCGAAAGGCCGCGTCGCCCGATCACACGTGTAAGAGAAAGCGGCGACCGCGACCGGCAGACGAAAGGGAGACGTCCCCGATTGGACCGTTGCGGGCGGATTCTGCGGTGAACAACGCGGGCAGGCGGAAGTAGGCTGATCGCCGGTCTCGCCGGATGCAGGTTGCCTTGAACGAGTCGAAGCCTGCGGAGATTCCATCGTGCGGCTGGCGGGTTGTCTTGAGTCGGGAAAACCGCACGTCCGTGGGGTCGTGTTGTCTTTCAAGTTGTTTTGGCTGCGCAAGGTTGGAACAACAGACGCCATGATGCGGAGGTGTGCCACGGAACGTATTGCGCGGGTGAGGCAATGGAGCGAGGGCTGGCGGCGGGGCGCCTCGCTGTTCGCCGGCTTCCTCGCGCTTGTGTTCGCACCGGGTGCGGCCGCGGCTCCGGTTGCGGTGGAGGGAGCGACGCGGCAGATGCCGTTGGGAGCGCAAGCGGAATACTGGCGCGATGCTTCGGCGGAAGCTTCGTTTGCCGAAGCGCGGCAGATCGCGATGCAAGGCGGATTTCAAACGCGGAAAGGGAACCGGCCCTCCTTCGGCTATACGGCCGACGCGATCTGGCTGCGTGTGTCGTTGCAGTCGCGGCTCGCCGAGCGATCGCACTGGCTGCTTGAGTTGATGACCGCGCGGATGGACGAGGTCGATTGGTTCTGCGAGCGCGAGGATGGTCGCATCGAGCATCGCGCCGCGGGCAATTTGCGCGCACGGAACCATGACACGCCGGATTCCCGCTATCCTGCGCTGGAACTCGGCCTCGCGCCTGACGAGACGGTCACGATCTACGTGCGCGTGCATTCGGAGACGGCGGTCAACCTGCCACTGCGTTTGTGGGCGCCGGAGGCTTACGAAGCGCACGCGAAACGGCTCGAGTGGGCCAAGGGGATTTTCTTCGGCTATCTCGGAGCGCTCTTGTTGTTCGGCCTGGCCTTCGCCGTGGTGACGCGCGAGCGGAGCTTTGTGTTTTTCCTGGTGGTGGTGGCCACGCTCCAGACGACGTTCCTTGCCCAGGGCGGTTATCCGATCTGGCTCGGTTGGCCGCAGGCGATCCTGTGGACGCGCGAAGGCATCCTGTGGAGCATGCTGCTGGCGTTGTCGGGCGCGGGTTTGTGCCTGCGCCGTTTCTTCAGCATCGATGCGCAGCGGCATCCCCACCTCAACCGTCTGTTGCTGGCCTCGATCTGTGCACCGGCTGGCGTGGTGGCGTGGTCGTGGATCGACTCGCTGCGGGGCGCGCTGGTGCTGACGAGTTACCTGCAACTGGGCGCAGCGGTGCTGCTGGTGTGGATCACGCTGCTGTTCAGGAACCAGCAGGTGAAAGGCTACCCGTTCTTCGTCGTGACCTGGACGCTCACGATGCTCTTCAACGGTCTTTTCGTGCTGCAGCTCAAAGGTTGGGTCCCGATGTGGATGGAATGGGAGTTGGCGTTTCAGGGGATCATCTGCTTCGGCGCGACATCGTTTCTCGGCGTGTTGAGCGAGCAGGTGCGGGAGATCCGCCAGGAGCAAAAGCAGGCGCTGGAACGGGCGTTTCAAGCGGAACGCGCGGCGACGCAGCGGCTCGAGCAGGAGGTGCGCGAACGCACGCGCGATTTGCAGCTCGCGAAGGAGCGCGCCGAGGAGGCGAACCGTTTCAAGAGCCTTTTCCTCGCCAACATCAGCCACGAAATCCGCGCGCCGCTCAGCACCGTGATCGGCCTCGCGCAGGCGATGTGCCTGCAGGGCGAGAAGCACCGGCTGCCGCCGGACTTCCTTCGCGTGCTCGATCAGATCCGCTCGGGCGGCGAATACCTCAACCAGATCCTGCTCAATCTCCTCGATGTCTCCGCGGCGGAAGCCGGGCGGATGCCGCTTCACTGGTCGCTCGTCGATCTCGTGCAATGGCAGGACATGATGCGCAACCTCCTCGCGCCGATCGCGGAAAGCCGCGGCGTCGGTTTGCGCTGGCAGGCGGAGTTCAGCGGGCACGGCGTGTTCGAAAGCGATTCCGTGCGGCTCAGCCAGATTCTGCTCAACCTCGTCCATAACGCGCTCAAGTTCACCCCCAAGGGCCGCGCGGTCGAAGTCCGGCTCGCGGCACAAGCCGACGGGCTGACGCTCGTCGTGAGCGACGAAGGGCCGGGCATCCCGGTGGAGGGTCGGGCGAGGATCTTCGAACCGTTTCACCAGCTTCCCGGGCGGACGCATGCCGCCGACCGCGGCGTCGGTCTCGGCCTCGCGGTGGTGCGGCTCAACGTCGAACTGCTCGGAGGCCGCGCGACGATCGAAAGCGCGGAGGAGGGCGGCGCGTGTTTCAGGATACACTTGCCTCCGCGCCCGGAGCCTTCGGAGGGTTGAGCCATGCGTGTCGCGATCGTGGAAGATTCGCTCGGCGAGCGGCTCAATCTCCGCGCCTTGCTGGAGAGGCAGCCGGCGGTCGAGATCGTCGGCGAGGCGGAGACGCTCGCGGATGCGCGCGCTCTGCTCGCGACCGCGCGGGCGGATGTCCTGTTTCTCGACGTGGAGCTCGGGCGGGAAAACGGGTTTCAACTGCTGGAATCGCCGGCGGTGTTGCCGCGCGTCGTTTTCACCACGCTTCATCTGCACTACGCCGCGCATGCGTTCGAGATGGAGGCGTTCGACTATCTGGTGAAACCGATCGCGGAGAAACGCCTGCTGCGCACGCTGCAACGCCTCGGGCAGGCGACCGATTCGCTGCGGGCGGCGGCGCCGCCGAAACTCGATGGAGACGATCTGCTGATCTTCCGTCGCGGTGACGTGCGCCATATTCTCTCCGTGGGGCGAATTGCGGTGATCACGGGCGACGGCGATTACACGCGGATCATTGCGAGCGACGGCCGCGAATACCTCGATGGCCGTCGCATCCGTGACTGGCAGGCGACGCTGCCCACGGAATTTCAACTGCTTGATCGTTCGACGATCGTGAATCTCGGCGAGGTGGCCGCCTACCGGCCTTCGCCGACCGGTGGCATCGTGATCCTGCGCAACGCCTCTGCGCGATGGCCGATCGGTCACGCGGCGTTCAAGCGCTTGGAAGAAACCTTGCTGCGATCCGGCCGCTGAAGCGGACGGATCTACCTTAGGAATTCACCGGACGGGGCGGGCGGTTTCGCCGGATGATTCTCGGCTTTCGCCGATCTTTTCCCGCGTTTCGCAGAAATCTCCTTTTTGGGCGCGCGCGTGGTTTGTCGGATAAACGGCCCCCAAGCAGCCGGTTTGCATCCGTCGGCGGCGACCGACCTTCCCATGAGCCGCCACGGTGCAGTTGCGACGAGTCCTTTTCCTTTCCTATGACACTTCCGCGTCACTCTTTCCTCAGCCGGTTCCGCCACACGTGCCGGCTCGTCGCGCTGGTCGCGTTGGGCGTTGCGTCGTTGTCCGCCAATCCAGCGGGCGGTCACGTCGTCGCCGGTGCAGCCGCGATCGCGGGCGGCGCCGGTCAGCTCACGGTCCATCAGACCACGGCGCGCGCCATTCTTCACTGGCAGGATTTCTCGATCGGCGCGGGCGAACTCGTGCGTTTCGTGCAACCCGACGCCACCAGCGCTGCGCTCAACCGCGTCGTCGGCGGCAACCCGTCGTCGCTTCTCGGCGACCTGCAGGCCAACGGACGCATTTTCCTCATCAATCCGAACGGTGTTCTCGTCGGGGCCGGCGCTCGCATCGATACCGCCGGATTCCTCGCATCCACGCTCGACGTCAACAACCGCGCTTTCCTCGCCGGCGGCGACCTGCTGTTCAAAGGCGACTCCACCGCCGCGATCGCGAACCTCGGCGGCATCGAAGCGAGCGGCGGAGATGTTTTCCTTATTGCCCGCCAGGTGGAAAATCGCGGCACGCTCTCCGCGCCCAACGGCACCGCGGGCCTCGCGGCCGGTTCGGAAGTGCTGCTGACGACGAACGGTTCCCAGCGCGTCTTCGTGCAGGCGGCCACCGCTCCCGGCCTCGTGGTCAACGCCGGCGAGATCGCCGCCACCACCGCCGAGTTGAAAGCCGCCGGAGGCAATCCCTATGCGCTAGCGATCAATCAGACCGGCGTCATTCGCGCAACCGGCACGACGGAACGCGACGGCGCGGTCTGGCTCGTCGCCACCACAACCGACGGTCTCTCGGGGCTCGCCCGCCACACCGGCGAGATCACCGCGGTTGATGCCGGTGGCCGCGGCGGTTTCGTCGAAACCAGCGGAGAGACGGTCGCGTTTTCCGGTGCCGTCCGCACCGGCGCGGGCGGACGATGGCTCATCGATCCGATCGACGTGACGATCGATGCCGTGCAGGCCGGCAGTATTGCCGCCAGCATCGATGCCGGCACCGACGTCACCATCGAGGCCGACAACGACATCACCGTCGCGGCGTCGATCGCCGCCGCGGGTTCGGGCAGCCTCAACCTCAAGGCGGACATCGACCGGTCGGGTGCCGGCACGGTTGTGTTCGACCAGGGTATTACGATTTCGAATACGGGATCCGGCGATGTGAACCTTTTCTACAACCCCGCGAGCTACGGCTCGCCGACGGATTATTCGTCGCACGTGAATCTTGGTGGCGGCGGCAAGCTCACCGCCTACATGTGGGTTCACGACGTAAACGGCCTCCAGGGAATGAGCGCCAATCTGGCGGGCCACTACGCGCTCAGCGGCGACATCGACGCACGCGACACGATCCTCTGGAACAGCGGCGCGGGCTTCGTCCCCGTGGGTTCGGGCGGCGCGCCGTTCACCGGGCTCTTCGACGGTTTGGGCAACACCATCCATGGTCTTCGCATCGACCGCGGCACCAGCAACCACGTGGGTTTGTTCGGCGCGTTGGGCGGCGCGGCTCACGTGCGCAACGTCAACCTCGCCGGCGGCTTCGTGGCGGGATACGATCATGTCGGCGCGATCGCCGGACGGAACGCCGGCACGCTCACGAATGTGGAGGCCGCCGGGACGTTTTCCGGCCGTGACTTCGTCGGCGGTCTGGTCGGTTCCAATTCCGGCACCATTGCGGATTCCCGCGCGACGGGTGCGGTTTCCGGCAGCAATCAGGGAATCGGCGGCGCGGTCGGAGCGAACTCCGGCACGATTTCGCGCAGTTACGCAACGGGCAGCGTCGCCGGCTTGTGGGATACGGGCGGACTCGCGGGTTATAACGAGGGGGACATTATCGAGTCCTATTCGACCGGAGCGGTCTCGGCGGATTTCGGTGGCGGGCTGGTTGGCTGGAACGACGGCGCCATCGTCAGGAGCTACGCGACGGGGGCGGTCTCCGCTGCCGACGAAGTGGGCGGCTTGGTGGGAGGCAACACCGGCGAGATCACGGAAAGTTACGCCACGGGATTCATCTCCGGATGGTCTTGGATTGGAGGCTTGGTGGCTTACAACGAGGGCACGATCTCCAAGAGTTACTGGGATGCCGACAGCACCGGCGTCGATTTCAGCGATGGCGGCGCCGCTCTGGGCACTCCGGAGGCAAAAGCCGCTGCGAGCTACTCCGGCTGGGACATCGGGACCGATCCATCCGCCAACACCTGGGTGATGATCGAAGGTCAGACCCGTCCGATGCTGGCGTGGGAATACAGCACGCGCATCGCGAACGGTCATCAGTTGCAACTCGTCGGTCTCAACCCGCAGACGCTCGCGGCACACTACACGGTCGTGCGCGATCTCGATCTGAGCGCCACGGGCAACGCGTCCTCGGTTTGGGGTGGGGGCAGCGGATTCGTGCCGATCGGCTCACGGGCCATGCCTTTCACCGGCGTGCTGGACGGACGTGGCCACGCGATTTCCGGTCTCACGATCGATCGCGAAACAGAATCTGACGTCGGCCTCTTCGGAGTCGCCGCGTCGACCGCGCAGATCCGCCACATTGGCTTGGGCGACGGCAGCGTGAAGGGCAACGAGGTCGTCGGCGCACTCGTTGGTCTCAACGACGGCGGTGTCATCACGCAGGCTTACTCGAACGCCGCGGTGTCCGGCGCGGGCGCGTCCGTCGGCGGTCTCGTCGGCCACAATCGCGCGGGCACCATTTCCGAGTCTTATGCCACCGGCGCCGTTTCCGGCGTGTCCGCGGTCGGCGGGCTTGTGGGGGATCATGAAGGCGGCGCCATCGCCGATTCGTATGCGACCGGTATCGTTTCCGGGGGCGAAAGCGCGGGCGCGCTGGTCGGCCAGAACGACGGCGCGATCGCCACGAGTTACTGGAACATCGACACCGCGGGCGTGCTGCCCGGCGTCGGCGCCGGTGTCGTCGAGGGCGTTTCGGGAATGACGACCGAGGAATTCTTCTATCTCCGGCTTCCTTCCGGTTTTAGCGGCGGCACGTGGTATGCGAAGTCCGGTGTTTATCCGCAGCTCCGCTGGCAGCTCGCTTCGCTGCCGGAGAACACCCTCGTCGGCCAGCTGGTCGGTGCAGGCGAGGGCGTCGCGCTCGCCCTGGTGATCGACGGCGAACAGGTCGCCACCACGGTCACGGCCGAGGAAGGCGCGTTCGTGTTCTACTACGCGGGCGAGTTCGCGGCGGGCACGGGCGCGCTCGTTTATGCGGACGGCGGCGATGGTTTCCGCGCGAACCGGCTTGTCCCCCTTGGCGGCACGCTGACGGAAGACGTGGCCGTGGCCGATCAGCAGATTTGGGTGAGCAGCAGCGCCGACACCTTCAGCGCGCTCGTCGCGGACCTGGGTGCGACGCTCGGCGGAGTCTCCGACGACGGCATCTTGTATTCATTTTCCGGTGACGCATTCGGCGTGACCGCCGGCATCCAGCTGCGGCTCGATCTTTCGTCGAACGTGTTCACGTTCGACGGCGCGTTGAGCCTCCCCGGCGCCACGCTGCGGATCGACGCCCCGGGCTCGCTCGTCGCCCCGCATTCGCTCGTCGCCGGCGGCTTCATTCTCGACCGGGGCGAATGGCTCCAGCACGACGCAGCGCTTCCGGTCTTCGACGTGGACGACTTCCGGATCGAGAGCGGGCGTTTTCTGCGCGCCGTTGGCGGCGACGGTTCCCGGGAAACACCGTGGCTGCTCGCCGACGTTTACGGGCTCCAGGGCGTTTCCACGGGCGACATGCGCGCGCACTACGCGTTGACGGCGGACATCGATGCGACGGGCACGGTCAACTGGAACGGCGGCGCGGGCTTCGCTCCGATCGGAGGGCCGCTGTCGGATGTCACTCATCGGCCGTCCGAGTTCAATGGCACGCTGGACGGACGGGGCCACGTCATCGCCGGGCTGACGATCCATCGAACTTCCGATCGCGACGTTGGATTATTCGTCACCTTAGGCAGCCTCGCCGAGATTCGCGATCTGGGCATGACCGGCGGCAGCATCGCCGGTGGCGAGTCGGTTGGCAGTTTCGCCGGAACGCTCTACGGCACGCTTCGCCGGAGCTATACTACGGGCTCGGTTTCGGGCACGAGCGTCGTCGGCGGTCTGGTGGGTTACGCCGGCTATGAATCTTTCGCTGGCCCCGCCGTCACGCTCATCGAGAACAGCTACGCAACGGGCGCGGTGACCTCGGCCGAGGACAGTGCGGGCGGCTTGGTCGGGCACACGTGGGAGGGCGAAATTCGCTCCAGTTACGCGACCGGCGATGTGACCGGCGGATTCCAGACCGGCGGGCTCGTCGGCACCAGCATCCACACGTCGATCGTCAACAGCTACGCGACCGGCGACGTCGCCGGCGAGTATCTCGTCGGCGGCTTGGTGGGCATCAACAATCGCGGCACCGTCGAGCGGAGCTACGCGTCGGGCAGCGTCACCGGCGAAAGTTCGGACGTCGGCGGCCTCGTCGGCTGGAACGAGCGAGGCACCGTGAAACAAAGTTACGCCACCGGCGCGGTCACCGGAGAGGAGCGGATCGGCGGCCTCGTGGGCGACAACGACCGAGGCACGATCCTCCAATCCTACGCCATCGGAGCCGTCTCCGGCGACGACGACGTGGGCGGTTTCATCGGCTATAATCATTCCAACAGCACGGTGTCCCAGTCTGTTTGGGACGTCGAAACGAGCGGGCAGAACGCCGCCGTCGGGGGCGGTTCGCGCACGGTTAGCGCCACCGGCCTGACCACCGTGCAAATGACCGATCCCGCTTCGTATGCCGGGTGGGACATCGATGCGGTCGGCGGAGCGGAAGCGCTCTGGCGGATCTACCCGGGGCACACCGCGCCCTTGTTCAAAACCTATCTCACGCGACTCGAAGTCAGCGGCGCCGACAAGACGGTCACGTATGACGGCACCGGCCACACCTCCACCTACACGATCGCCGGACCTTACGACGCGTCGCTCCTCCTCGGCGGATCCGTCGTCGGCGTCAACGCCGGCAATCACGTCGTGACAAGCGGTCTGTATTCGACGCAGCACGGCTACGACCTCGTCTCGACCGGTGGCCTCCTCACGATCCTGCCGGTCTCGATCAGCGTCACCGCCCACGGCGGCACGTCGGTCTATGGCGACGTGCCTGTCGATCCCGGCCTTTCCGCGACGGGTCTCGTCAACGACGAAACCGTCGCCGTGCTCACGGGTCTCGCGAACAGCTTTGGCATCGTCGGCACGACCAATGCCGGCGCGCACACGCTGACCGTGATCGGCACGCTCACGAACGGCAACTACACCATTGCCGAACGCCACGACGGCACGTGGGTCGTGACGCCGAAGGAAATCACGGTCACCGCCAACGGCGGCACTTCGACCTACGGCAACACGCCCACGAATCCCGGTCTTTCCGCCGCGGGTCTCGTCAACGGCGAAACGGCCGCCGTGCTCGCGGGGCTCGCGAACAGCTTTGGCATCGCCGGCACAACGAATGCCGGCAGCCACACGCTCGTCGTCGATGGCACGTTGACCAATGGCAACTACACCGTCACCGCACGTCACGATGGCACGTGGGTTGTTTCGCCGAAAGCGATCACCGTCACGGCCAACGGCGGTTCGTCGGTCTATGGCGACACGCCTGCGAATCCCGGCCTCTCCGCGACCGGTCTCGTGAATGGCGAAACGGCCGCGGTGCTCGCGGGGCTCGCGAACAGCTTTGGGATCGCGGGCACGACGAATGCCGGCACGCACACGCTCGTCGTCGAAGGCACGCTCACGAACGGCAACTACACCGTCGCTGAGCGCGAGAACGGCACGTGGGTCGTTTCACCACGAACGCTGACGGCTGCGTTGAGCGGCACGATCAGCAAAATTTACGACGGCACGACCGCCGCCGTGCTTTCTGGCAACGACTACGAACTTGTCGGCCTCGTGAACGGTGATCGTTTCACGCTCTCGGCGGGCGCCAATACCCACGGCACCTACAACAGCGCCAACGTCGCCGAGGCCACGACCGTCTCCGCGACATTATCCACCGGTGACATCACCGCCGACGCCGGCACGCTCGCGTCGAACTACGTGCTTCCCACCCGCGTCGTCGGTGCGGGCGTCATCACGCCGAAATCCGTGACCGTCACCGCCCACGGCGGCACGTCGGTCTATGGCGACGCGCCTGCCGATCCCGGCCTTTCCGCGACGGGTCTCGTCAACGACGAAACGGTCGCGGTGCTCACGGGTCTCGCGAACAGTTTCGGCATCGCCGGCACGACCAATGCCGGCACGCATACGCTCGTTGTCGAAGGCACGCTTACGAATGGGAACTACACTGTCGCCGCGCGCGAAAACGGCACGTGGATCGTGACGCCGAAAGCGATCTCCGTCACCGCCAACAGCGGCACGTCGACCTATGGCGACGCGCCCACGAATCCCGGTCTTTCCGCCGCGGGTCTCGTCAACGGCGAAACCGCTGCGGTGCTCACCGGTCTGGCGAACAGCTTTGGCATCGTCGGCACGACGAATGCCGGCACGCACACGCTCGCCGTCGAAGGCACGTTGACCAATGGCAACTACACCGTCACCGCACGCCACGATGGCACGTGGGTTGTTTCGCCGAAAGCGATCACGGTCACCGCCAACGGCGGTTCGTCGGTCTATGGCGACACGCCGGCGAATCCGGGCCTTTCCGCGACCGGTCTCGTGAACGGCGAAACGGCCGCGGTGCTCGCGGGGCTCGCGAACAGCTTCGGCATCGCGGGCACGACGAATGCCGGCACGCACACGCTCGCCGTCGAAGGCACGCTCACGAACGGCAACTACACCGTCGCTGCGCGCGAGGATGGCGCGTGGATCGTTTCGCCGAAGGAGCTGACCGTTGCCGCGAACGATGTGACGCGTCCGGTCTATGCGGAGAACCCGGCGTTCACCGCGCGCTTCGACGGCTTCGTAAACGGCGAAACGGCCGACGTCGTGAGCGGGCTCACGTTCGTCACCCCCGCCACGAGAGAATCTCCGATCGGCAGCTATGCGATCACGCCTGGCAACGGCACGGCGGCCAACTACACGCTCGTTTACGTGGACGGTGTGCTCACCGTTTTCCGGCCCGGCATCGATGTCGGAGGCGAGGATGTGCCGATCGTCCATGTCGGCGAAAAGCCCGCGGCCACCGAGGACTTTGCCGTGGTCGAGCGGGGCGGGCGTCGTTCTCTCGTGCCGCTGGTGGACGAAGACACCGGCGAAGCGCAACCGCTGGAGGAGGCGTTGTCCACGACGCTGGCCCGGCCGCCATTGTTCGCGTTTACGAATCCGCCTCCGACGACCCGCGCGAGCTATCGAGCCAGCGTGGAAGGTTCGTCCGCCGCTAGCGACGGCGTGCTCACGGGCACGGGCTTCGAAGAATTCCTCACGCAGGAGGGCGACGAATGACGACCCCGCGCCGGCCAGCCCCGTCCTGTCTCCCTCGCTCTCTCATGAATGTTTTACCGTTCCTTGCCGCGTCTGCCCTTCTGTTCGGTCCCGCGACCTTTCTCTCCGCGCAAACTTACGAACAGGTTGCGCCGCAAACGCCGCATGCGCCCGGCTCGGCCGCAGCCGCGATGCCGGCAGCCGACGCGCCGTCAAATGCGCCTGACGACGATCGCATCATCATTCCCGCGCTGCGGGGAGTGATCTTCGTTGCCGATCCTGCTGCCGTGAAACCTGCCGGGATTGAAGCGGCGGGTGTCGATGTCAGCGCCGTGCCGCGGCTGGACACGCCGGCATTTCGCGAAAGAGCCGCGGCCCGGCTCGGCCGGCCGCTAACACTGGCCGGACTGAAGGAGATCACCCGCGATGCCGTGCTTGCGCTGCGCGCCGCCGATCGGCCCGTCGTCGATGTGGTTGCGCCCGAGCAATCGCTCGCCAGCGGCACGGTGCAGCTCCTGGTGACCGAAGGGCGGCTCGGACAGCTGCGCGCCGAGGGGAATCGCTGGTTTTCGTCCGAGCAAATCGAAGGCGGGGTTCGCCTTGCGCCCGGCGGTCCGATCTCCGGCTCGGTGTTGCTCGCTGACCTGGCGTGGCTCAACCAGAACCCGTTTCGCCAGGTCGATCTCGTTTTCGCACGCGGTGCCGAATCCGGGCTGACCGATGTGATCCTGCGCACACAGGACCGGCGTCCGCTCCGGGTCTATGTGGGTTACGACAACTCCGGCACGCCGCTCACGGACGACGAGCGTCTTTTCGCCGGCGTCAACTGGGGCGACGCGTTTCGACGCGGGCACCAGTTGAGCTACCAGTTCACCGCCAGCCCCGATTTCGAAAAGCTCGCCGCGCACTCGGCCAGTTACGTGGCGCCGCTGTCCTCGCGGCATACCCTCACGGTTTTCGCCAGCCATGCGACGAGCCAGCCTGACATCCCGTTCTTCGATCTCGAAGGAAGGTCGTGGCAGATCGGCGCGCGTTACCGAATGCCGCTGCGTTCGTGGCGCGAGGTGGAGCAGGCATTCGTCGCGGGTTTCGATTTCAAGCGCAGCGACAACGACCTCGCGTTCGGCGGCGCGTCGGTGTTCGCGCAGGCGACCGACATCGTGCAGGCGATCCTCGGCTACGAAGCCAGCCGCGCCGACGCGCGCGGCATCACCTCGGCGTCGCTCACGGTCGCGTTGAGCCCCGGCGGACTGACCGGACGCAACGACGATGCCGACCATGCGGCCGCGCGCTCGTTTGCCGATGCGCGCTACGCTTATGCGCGGCTCGCGATCGAACGCAGCACGCGCTTGCCGGCGGGTTCCGTCTGGGTCGCGCGTGTCGAAGGGCAACTCGCTTCCGGCAATCTGCTCGGCAGCGAGCAGCTCGGTTTCGGCGGAGCTGCGTCGCTGCGCGGCTACGACGAGCGCGAGGCGAATGGCGACAGCGGCTTCGTCGTGGTCAACGAGCTCCGCGGTCCGGCGTTGTCGCTGGCGCGGCACCTCGGGGCGAAGAACGCGGTCGCGGACCGTCTCGTGCCGCTGGTGTTCCTCGACGCGGGCGTGGCGGTGATTTCCGACACGCTTCCGGGCGAGGAAAAGACGCGGGAGCTGCTGAGTGCGGGTGTCGGTTTCCGCTATACGCTCGCGGCGAATCTCGTCGCGCGCGCGGATTATGGCTGGCAGTTGCGCGACAGCGGCGTTTCGCCGACGGGAGACAACGCTCGCGCGCATGTGAGCGCGACGCTTGCTTGGTGAGCTGTGTCGTGCAGCCGCCCGCGGCGGATCGTGGTGCGTTCAGGATCCATGTAGCATCGGAAATCCGCGAGACACGTTACGGCGTGGAAACATCACCGATCCCCGCGCGACCAGCGGCTGGACGGACTACTCCGTTGAAGCGCGATATTAGGCTGGCGGACTCGAACGGGCGCGATCGTAGGCGATGAGGGTGCGGAGGCGTTGGCCGATGCCTTCGGCGAGCGCGATCATCTGGTCGGCGGCGTCGGGGGTAAGGTGGATGCGGCAGTGGCGGCGCCAGAGGTCGAGCCAGGCTTGGAAGTGTTTTTCTTCCAGGCCGAGGGGGAAGTGGCGTTGCGGCATGGGGCCGGAGTAGCGCGGCGGTCCGCCGGTGGCGGTGGACCAGAAGTCGGCGATTTTTTCGAGGTGCTCGGGCCAGTTTTGGATCTGGGCGTTGAAGATCGGGCCGATCTCGTGGTGCTGACGGACGTCGGCGTAGAAGCGGCGCAGGAGTGTGGCCAAACCTTCGCGGCCGCCGATGCGTTGGAAGAGAGAAGCGTGAGGGGACGAGGGATCGGGCATACGACCTATAAGGAGAACGTTGAAGGAGAGAAAGCAACGGTCCGGCCGGTGGCCGCGGCGGGGTCGGGCGACCCCGTCCTACATGGCGTTAGCGCGGGACTTCGAGGAGGTAGTGGTAGGTGCTTTCGACGAACTGGCCGTTTTGGACGGCGGGGACGAAGATGGCGGAGCGTTGAAGTGCGGTGGCGACGGGCGCGCGCATGGGTTCGGGGAGGTTGGCGGGGTCGGGTTTCACGTCGGCCGCGGTGACTTTACCGTCGGCGTCGATGGTGAGCGTGGCTTCGACGCGATAGACCTCGCGCTGGCGAAGTCCGGTGGGTTGGAGCGGATTGCCGATCAGGATGGCGTCGCTGCGGCCGTTGGCGTGGAGCGTGGGTTGGATGGCGCGCAGGTAGTGGGCGCGTCCGTGCCAGCCTTTGGGGTTTTCGGGGCGAGCGAGATCGAGGAGGGCGGCGAGTTCGAGGACGGGCGTGGTGATGCGTTCGACGTTGGAGATGTCGGCGGCGAAGAACGGCAGGCCGGTGTGGGAGAAGACGAGGACGCCGGCGCGGGAGCTGGGGGCGAAGCGGCGAAGGGTGTCCATTTGGGATTGCTGGCCGAAATCGGCGATGAGCCATGGCATGGCTTTGCGTTCGGCCATGAGGAGTTGATCGCCGGATTTATGATTGAGGCCGTAGAACACGGCCTCGATGCGGTCGCCGTGGGTGTGCTTGAGTTGTTGATACAGCGGAAGCAGGAGGTCGATGGAGTCCCAGGATTTGGATTCGTTGGCGGAGCCGTAGATGACGATGGTGAATTCGGGTTCGGGGCGGCCCTTGAGCCAGGAGGGATTGAGCCGATCGATCTGCAATTGCATCGTGAAACGATAGAGATCGCGGCCGAAATCGTCCTTGGCGTTTTCCCAATGTTCGGCGGGACGCGGGTGGTTCTTGGTGGCTTCGTGGAAGCGGACGCATTCTTCGGGGGGCAGCGCGAGGAAAGGGACGACGCGAGCCCAGCGTTGCTCGGTGCGGAAGATGGCGGTGGGGCCGAGGGCCTG
This sequence comes from Verrucomicrobiota bacterium, assembly GCA_023426435.1. GTDB lineage: Bacteria > Verrucomicrobiota > Verrucomicrobiia > Opitutales > Opitutaceae > Opitutus. The sequence goes on from JAFAAS010000108.1 coordinate 18,770, forward strand.
GACGGCTTCGGCTTTGAACGTGTTGCCGTGGGTGTCGCGCCATTCCTCGATTTTTGCGGAGGCGGCGGAAGCGAAGCAGAGGCAGAGTGCGAAGCGGAGCAGGGGCAGGGGGCGGGGGTTCATGCGAACCTTATATAGTGATGGGCGGATGCGGACCAAGCGCGGGCTGGAGGGGACTTTGGCGACGAGCGCGCAATTTGACGGCGATAGTTCGCGAGCGGGGTGCGATCGCGGAATTGCCTAGGGACTTGGGGGGCGATCTGCCGATGGCGGCGCGGCGGGGTGCGGGCTACTGTGCGCGATCATGGGATACATCCTTGTTCTTGTTATTGGGGCGGTGGTCGTCGTGGGGCTCTTGGTGGCGTTCATGAGTGGGCGCAAACGTGCGGTCGGGCGCACGAGCCCCGGCGACGATGTGACGGTGAAAACGCCGGCGTCGGAATATCCGACGCCGAGTGCGTCGAGCACGTCGAGTCACCAAAAAGCGGATACGGCGCAGCGGCATACGCCGCCGGCGTGAGATGGGGGGAGCACGGGCAGGTTGCCCGTGCTACGGTGGGGGAGCGCGGCGGGGGCGGGAGAGCCCGCCCGATATTGGGAGGCGGGTGCTACTTGCGTGAGCGTTTTTTGGCGCGGGTGCGGGCGGCTTTCTTGGCGGCGCGGGAGCGGGTGGGCGATGGCTTGGCCTTGCCGCGTCCGACGGCGGAGTCGCGCTTCGCTTTCTTCCGCGTGGCGGCGGAGGTCTGGCCTTTTTTGGGAGCGTCGAGTTTGACGCCGGCGCGACGCGCTTCGGAGAGACCGATGGCGATGGCTTGTTTGCGGGAGCGGACGTTGCCGCTGCCGCGTTTGAGCGCGCGCATCTCTTCGCGGACGAATTCGCCGGCTTGGGTGGAAGGTTTTTTTCCGGCGCGGGCGTCCTGGCGGGCGCGTTTTTTCGCTGCGGCTTTGGGCATGAGGGCAAGGGGTTGTTGCGCAAGATAATCAGGGATGGACGAGCGGCCATCGGGGTGCGGCCCGATTGTTGCGGTGTCGCGATCAGGCGGCGGAGGAGCGTCGAGCCGAGCGCGGCAGGATGGCGGCGGTGGGAGTGAGCCCCATGCCGGTTTTGTCGAGGGAGTGCTACGTTGCAGGAAACCTTTCTCTCTTATGTCGAAGAATACGAAGACCTCTTCCACACCGTCGACGAGTCGTCATGAGGACGACGCCCACTTCCGCCGCGCGGGTTCGGATCACGAGCGGCGTCGCGAGACGTCGGCGGGTAGCGAAAATCCGGATACGTCGGGAACGCACAGCGATGAGCGGTATGCGCGCGAGCGCTATGGCGAGCAGTCGGCGGAGCAGCGCCGCGAAAGCATGCGGCAGGAGCAGCCGGAGAATCTCGGCGGCCAGGATAGTCGGGATCAGTCGCCGAAGGACCAGCATTCGTTGGTGGGCGGTCGAAAAGGCAGCAGCGGAGGGCGCGAGGAGGAGACGGAGCGGCGGCAGCGGGAGAGTGCCGGAAAGGAATCGCATGCGAGCGAGACGCGCGAGAGCCTGAGTCGGACGTATGCGGAGTCGCAGCTAAGGGATTACGACGGTAATTGGACGAAGGATACGGACAAGCCGTCGCAGCCGGGACCGGCGAGCGGGGGCGCGGGCGGCCGTTGAAGGGGAAGTTGAGGGGGAGGGAGGGATGGGGACCACGGATGGACGCGGAGGACACGGATGCTTGAGGCGGCGGTGTTTTGAACCGCGAAGGACACGAAGGGGGCGTGAAGGGTGAAGCCCGCTTCCAGCCGACAAAAGCTGGTCTTCAAACGGTTGAGATCGCTGGACCCGCAGCATCACGCCCACTCTCCCTCGGAACTTCGCGTAACTTTGCGTTCTTAGCGGGACGGCGGGGTCGGGTGACCCCGCCCTACAACTGAGGTGGGGCTTGCAAAAGCCGGGTGGGTCACTCCATGTGTTCGCGCGAACACGCGGACATGCTCACCGAAAAACAAGAAGCGATTCTCGACTACATTCGCGGGGTGCAGGCGGAGCGGGGCTTTCCGCCGAGCACGCGCGAGCTGCAACGGCATTTTGGATACAGCAGCCAGAATGCGGCGATGAACCATCTGCGGGCGCTGGCGAAGAAGGGGCGAGTGCACCAGACGGAGATGGGCACGTGGGGATTGAAGCCGGGGGAGGTGCAGGGGCATCTCGAGCTGCCGATTTACGGGACGATTCCGGCGGGGGCGCCGTCGTTGAGCGAGGAGCAGCCGAAGGAGATGATACGATTCGATCCGGCGATTTTTAGGGTGAGGAAGGCGGATCAGTTGTGGGGATTGGAGGTGCACGGCGATTCGATGATCGACGCGCATATTTTGGATGGGGATATCGCGGTGTTGGAGCGGCGCGAGGCGAAGGCGGGCGACATCGTGGCGGCGCTGGTGGACAACACGACGACGACGTTGAAGCGGCTGGCGTATGTGAAAGGGAAGCCGGTGTTGAAGGCGGAGAATGCGCGTTATGCCGCGATCGTGCCGAAGGAGAATTTGGTGGTGCAGGGTGTTTTGGTGGGGGTGATTGGACGGGCGCGGCGGTAGGGGTGGGGGACCACGGATGGACGCGGAGGGACACGGATGATTGAGGCGGCGGTTTTTTGAACCGCGAAGGACACGAAGGGACGCGAAGGGTGTTGTCGGCGGTGGCGGGTTGGGGCGGAGAGGTTGTGTTTTGAGACGGGAGAATAGCGGGTGGGACGTGCCCGGCGGTCGTCAGGGGTAGATGAAGAAATTCGCTGCGCGGACACCGTGGGTTGTTGTCGTTGCATTGCTGGCAGGCGCCGGGTGGAGCCGAGGTGCGGAGCCCGCTACGGTTACATATCGCTTTAGCCATTTGGCAGGATCAGCGGGAGGTGGCGGCTACGCTGACGGAGTAGGAAAGGCGGCGCGCTTTCGTGCACCGAGCTCCATTGCGGTCGATATCGCAGGCAACGCGTATGTCGCAGACCGACACAACTACGTCGTGCGCAAGATCACGCCCAACGGTGTGGTAACTACGCTGGCCGGTTTCCCGGGAGAATCGGGAGCCGTCGATGGTCGCGGCGCCGAAGCGAGGTTTTCATGGTTGGGCGGGATCGCGGCTGATCCGTTGGGCAATGTCTATGTGGCTGATAACACCGCTATCAGGAAGATCAGCCCTTCGGGTGAGGTGACCACATTTTCCGGATTCCTGAGTGATTACGGCTGGCCGGATGCACCCGGCTGGCATGCGGGTGGTGGATCCCGTTTGGTGGCTGATGGTGGGGGAAACGTTTATGCGGCGAAGGGAAGCAGTATCGAGGTGATTGCTGCTTCCGGAGTCGCATCGACGCTGGCGGGAAAAGAGGATGAAAGCGGCTGGGTGGATGGTGTGGGAGTTGCGGCTCGCTTCGGGACTCAGTTGGACATCGCGCTGGCGCCGGACGGGCAGTTATATGTGGCAGACACTTCGAATCGAGTGGTGCGAAGAGTCTCACTTTCGGGGCGGGTTGAGACGATCGCTGGTTCTGTTGGAGGAGGTTTGGAGCAGCGTGACGGTGTCGGCCGCGAAGCGAAGTTCGTATGGCCGGAAGCGATTGCCGTCGCCGGCGATGGCTTCGCCTATGTCGTCGACGCACGCGGCACGACTCTCCGCCGGATCAGTCCGGCGGGCGAAGTTACGACGTGGCTGGGCGGGAAATTGCTTTCGGAGGCCGGAACTGAACAACGAACGCGACTGATCTCGTATGACACTGATGTGGCGATCGATCCTTTGGAAAACGTCTTTGTCGCGGACGGATATGAAAACTCTGTTCGGGAAATCACGCCCGACGGGACGGTGACAATTCATGCGGGTGGTCCCGGCGAGAGCGGATATGCCGACGGAGTGAGCGCAGAGGCCAGATTTAGTTCACCGACCGGGATAGCGGTCGATCGGTGGGGCAACGTTTACGTTGCCGACGTGGGCAACTGTGTCGTCCGAAAGGTTTCGCCGGGAGGGGTGGTGAGCACGTTCGCGGGAGCCGTGGGGCAGAAAGGGGGACAAGACGGCGTTGGATCGCAGGCGCGCTTCGCGGAACCTCGGAGTGTCGCGGTGAATGCGGCGGGGGAAATCTATGTGGCAGATCGCGAGAATCACACGATCCGGCGTATCAGCGTTGCAGGAGAAGTGACCACATTTGCGGGAATGGCAGGTCAGGCCGGTTACGGGGACGGTCCCGGTGCGGCGGCACGCTTCAACCAGCCCGCCGAGGTCGCCGTGGATGGCGCGGGCAATATCTACATTTTGGATACCGGAAATTTTGCGATACGGAAGATTTCGCCGGAAGGTGGAGTGACTACCTTGGCGGGCGGTCCTGGACCGCGGCCAGGGCCGCCCGTCGCCATGCCAGGAAAAGGAGCTGAAGCGCGGTTGTATGCGCCGCATGGGCTGGCGGTTGATCTCGCTGGAAACGTTTACGTGGCCGACGGCGTGGAGACGATATGGACGAATCTGTGGCCGGGTGTGTATCGCGTCTCTCCAGACGGAGTGATGAGCTATTTCGCAGCTCCACCGGCTGGGCCGCCCGGGTGGCCGCGGCCCTTCACGATGCCGATCGGCTTGGCGGCAGACCGCCGCGGCAACATCTTCCTGGTGGAGAGCGGACAGGAGGCGATCCGGGTGATTTCGCCGGACGGGGAGATTTCAACAATCGGAGGTAGTGACGCGACGGCGTTCGATAGTGACGATGGCAAGGGCGCAGCAGCCGGGTTCAACAATCCGCAGAGCGTGGCGGTAGATGCAGCGGGAAATCTCTACATTGCGGATACCGACAATCATGCGATCCGGGTCGGTGTGCCGGTGTGGGAGAATTCGGACACGCGGCTGGCGGCGTTGGCGGTGCGGAGTCGGGCGGGGGCGGGAGATCGGACGTTGATCATGGGGTTTGTGGTCGAGGGTGCGGTGGCTCACGACGTGCTGGTGCGGGGGTTGGGGCCGACGCTGACGGATGCGGGGCTGGATGAGGTGGTGCGCGATCCGAAGCTGCAGGTTTTCGATCGGGGTGAGCTTGTTGCGCAGAATGACGACTGGTCCTCCGAGCTGATCCCGTTGTTTGCGCGACTCGGGGCGGGGACACCGCGGCAGGGGTCGAAAGATGCGGCGCTGATGTCGTCGCTTCCGGCGGGCGCTTATACTGCGCATGTGGTGGCAGCGGGGAGCGATGATGGCGTGGCGCTGGCGGAGGTCTATGATGCGGAGTTAGGAGGAGGTGGTAAACTGAAGGCTCTCGCGGTGCGGTCGCGGGCGGGCACGGGAGATGATGTCTTGATTGCGGGATTTGTGCTTGTCGGAGAGACGCCGAAGACGGTGCTGATTCGCGGGGTGGGGCCGTCGTTGGCGCAGCAGGGTGTGAGCGGGGCGCTGGTCGATCCGAGGCTGCGGCTGTTTCGCGGCGGGGTGGAGATTGACGCGAATGACGATTGGGGAGGGGCGGCGGTGTTGAAGGAGGCGTTTTCGCGGACGGGTGCGGGTAGTTTAGAAGCGGATACGAGCAAGGATGCGGCGTTGTTGGTGAGTTTGGAGCCGGGGGTTTATACGGCGCACGTCGGCGGAGCGGACGGTGGGACGGGTGTTGCCTTGGTGGAGGTGTATGCAGTCGAGTGAAGGAAACATTCCTCTGAAGATGACGAACGATGAACAGGACACGGGACCGAATGGAGAATTGCGGGCGAAGATTGCGGCTTACGAGGCGTGGTATCACGAGTTCGACTTTGGCGGCGGGTGCGTGTCGCGGCCGAAGCATCCTCATCGCGCGATCTGGGCGGAGAACGAGCGGTTTCTCGACTCGGTGGATTTCAGCGGGAAGAGCGTGCTCGATATCGGTTGCTGGGATGGCTACTGGAGTTTTTACGCGGAGCGAAGAGGCGCGGCGGAGGTGCTGGCGACGGACGATAATTCGCAGCATTGGA
>JAFAAS010000114.1 GCA_023426435.1 Verrucomicrobiota bacterium
CCCGGGGGGCCCAAACCCCCGACCCAGGGCGCGCCCCGGGTTGCGGAGCTGTGGCCTGTCAGGATTGCGGGCCCCACATCCAGCGCAGGATGTCGGGGAGCAGTTGGCCGCCGTGGGCGTCGGAGTGGTGGCCGTCGCCCCAGACGTGTTTCACGCGGTAGCGCGGGCCGGAGTCATTGAAGCGATCGGCGCGGGCGTTGGCGTATTCGAAGGCGGAGAGCATTTGTTGGTTGGCGAGGAACCAGTTGCCGTGCTCGTTGGAAAGGTCGTTGGAGCCGTCCTGGAGGAAGATGCGCAGAGGCTTGATCGGCGTTTTGCGGATGAGGGTGGGGTAGAGATCGCCGCCGGGGGTCATGGGCTGCCCGTATTTGGCGGGCCGATACCCGATGGAGACGTAGCTGCCGATCATGCTGATGACGTTGCGGAATTGGTGGGGATATTCCCATGCGGTGGTGAACGCGCAGATCGCGCCGCTGCTCGTGCCGCCGATCGCGCGACGCTCGGGGTCGTCGGTGATCTTGTAGGTTTTCTTGAGCATGGGGATGAATTCCCAGCAGATCATGCGGGCGTAGGAATCGTTGAGGGCGTCGTATTCGTTGGCGCGGTTGTTGGGATTACTCATCCCGAGATCGTCGGGATATTTGTCGCCGATGTGGCCGGGGGTGATGAAGAGGCCGATGGTGACGGGGATTTCCTTCTTGTGGATCAGGTTGGCGAGGACGTTTTGGACGCGGAGGGAGCCGTTGGGATTGGTGGCGCGCTGGCCGTCGTGGAAGACGAGGAGGTTGGCTTCGGCTTCGCCGGTGTATTGGTCGGGGATGAAGATCCAGTAGCGGCGGACGGTGCCGGGGAAGTTGATGCTGCGAAATTCGAACGGGCCTTCGAGTTTGCCCTGGGGGACGCCTTCCTGGACGAGCGAGTCGGCGGTGAGCGGGTAGTCGCCGGGTTTGCGTTCGGTCGGGGCGGAGTCAGCAGCGAGGCAAGGACTCGCACTGAATAGAGCGGTTGTGACAACGAGGAGCAGGCAACGGAGGAGCATAGGAGAATAACGTCTTCGCGCGCGTGACGCGCGGCGGGGCAAGTCGATTCTCCGCGAGAGAGGATTCGCGGTGCAAACGTGAAAACGGGGCCGGCAGAGTGTCACCTATTAGGTGACACTTTAAGCAGCGGCACCGCCTCGATGCACGAGACGCGGTGTCGCGGGGCGGGGCTGAGGGAAAGCGTGCGAGGTGAGATCACCTCCAAGCAGACCCTACCTCCAGTCGAGTCTGGCTGGCAGTTGCTTACTTCCGGCGGCCAGATCGTGGGGGCGCGAGCGAGGAAGGTGAAGTGGGGGCCGCTTTGACGAGGTGTTCGTTTTGTCCCTACCGGAAAGGCCGAGGAGATAAAAACGCGAAGGCGGTTGGAAGACCTCCAACTCGCATTGCCGAGGTTGGGCCGTCGGATACTCGGCGCCTGATTTCCACTTAAGCATTTCGCGCGGACGAGGGATGATTAGCGTTTGGAAATGAACCCCGATTTCTCGTCGGTTGAGCGCTGCGTCTGAGATGGCGGCGGACGCAGGTCGAGAAGATGAATCTTTCAGCGTCAGCTACGACGGTGTGATGTATCACTACAATCCGCCGTATGCCGACGTGTTCATGGAGGTGAGTCCAAATTTTCGCCGACGAGGATTGGGGGCGTATTTCGTGCAGGAGTTGAAACGCGTGTGCCGCGAGGACGGGAAGGTGCCCTGTGCGCGATGCGATTTTGCGAATGTGGCGTCGCGGCAGACGTGTGTGCGGGCGGGGTTTCGCCTGGTGGGAGCGATTGTGAGTGGACGGATACGGTAAGGTCGCGGCGTAAAGCCGCTCTTACCGTTCTGGTCGCACGCAACCTTAGCTAGCTCGTGGGCGTGTCTTCGCGGAGCGTGCGGATGAATTCCTCGGCCTCGCGGATGGAGGTTTCCATGTCGGTGATGAGGCGAGTGATGTCGGCTTCGAGCTCGCGGTTGGTGGTGGTGAGCGAGGCGAGGGCGCGAGCGTTGAGGTTGTGTTTCAGGAAGAGGACCTGATCGCGGAAGGTGGAGAGGACCGGCTCCATGCGATCGGCGGCGCGGCGCATGACCTTGATGAGATCTTCGTAGCGGCGGCGGGTGAGATCGTAAGCGCGTTCGCTTTCGCGGCGGAGGTTGGCGTTCTCGTATTGTTTCAGCTCGGCCTTCCATTCGTTGAAGAGGGCTTCGGCGACGTCTTCGACGGATTCGATGCGGTCGCGGACTTCGCGGGCGCGTTGTTCGCTGCGCTGGAACTCGCGATTGAGGGAGTTGTATTTCGCCTGGAGTTCTCCGCCGTCGATTTTCGTGACGGCGAGAAATTCTTCGAGGGCGCTGGCGAATTGTTCCTTGGCGGCGTTTTGCGCGTCGCGGGTTTCCTCGACGCGATCGACGAGGATCTCGCGTTTGTGGAACCCGATTTTTTCCATCGCGCCGTAGTAGGTGGAGGAACAGCCCGCCAAGGCCGCCGCGGTGGCGACGACCGCGGTAACGAAGAGTGCTTTCATGGGGTTTTCGACCTTCGAAGGAGCGTGGGGTGCCAAGCCGCGCGGCGGAAGCTCCAAGGACCAAGATCCAAGCTCCAAAGAAGATCCACGTTTCAGGGGAGGGCGCGGCTATTTCTTTTTCTTTTGGAAGGCTTCGTCGTCGTCGGCTTCGGCGGCAAATGCGGCGTCGTCTTCGTCGAGTTCCGCGGGCGCGAGTTCGTTGGCGGGATGCGCGCCGGCGGAGGCGGGAAGATCGGCGGGAATGCTAGCGAGGGCGTCGGCCACGGAAGATTCGCGAGGGGAGGACGTGGCGGGTTCGTCGGGCAGACGGGCGATGCGTTGGTCGAGGGGCGGGTGGGTGGAGAAGATGGCGACGGAAGGGCCGGTGCGTTGTTGCAGGCGGGCGAGCACGTGACGAAGTGCGCCGGGAGCGTAGCCGACGGTGAGAGCGAGGTTGCGGCCGGATTGGTCGGCGCCGAATTCGGTCTGCGGGTCGAAGCCTTTCTCGAGGATGGTTTTTACGAGATTGCCGATCGACGTGTCGAACGCGCTGAGTTGGGCCTGAGCCTTGGCGACATCGCTGCTGCGGAGGGCGGCGAAATCGGCGGCGCCGGAGACGAATTCGCCGCGAGCGATGATGTTGAGCGCGTGTTTGCCGGTGATGTGGGCGATCTCGTGGGCGAGCACGCTGGCGAGCGCGTCGTCGTCGTCTCCACAAAGTTCATACAATCCCCGCGTGATGAAAACGAAGCCGCCCGGAGCGGAGAAGCCGTTGAAGGAAGGCGAATCGAGGATGCCGAATTTCCATTCGAGTGCCGGGCGCGACGAGTAGTAGGCGAGGGCGCGGCCGATGAGGTTGACGCGGCGGGTGGCGTCGGCGTCGCGGAGGAGTCCGCCGTATTGGGAGATGATTTCGAGCGAGACGGATTCGCCGATCGCGAGCTCTTCCTCGGGGCCGATCCCGGTGACGCCCTTCGCGACCTTGCCGAGGCTCTTGGCGGTGTTGAGGGCTTTGTTGAGATCGAAGGCGTGAGCGAGCGGAGAGGTGGCGGCGAAGGCAAAGAGGCACGCAAGAGCGAGTGCCAGAGGGAAAGAGGAGGTGAGGCGACGCGCGCGGAGAGCACGCCTTACCGGTGCTGCCGCGTCCTGGAGCGAGGGAGAGGTCATTGGAATTCTCCTTTCTTTTCGGACTTGAGGAATTCCTGGACGGTGTGGTCGGGGAGCAGCGCGTGTTGTTGTTCGAGCCATTGGAGGTCGGCGGCGGCGTCGGTCAGGCCGCGACGTGCGGAGTAGTCGGTCGAGGTGGGAGTGAGCGGGCGAGCGGCGGTGGACGCGGTGGTGGCGCTGGCGGCGAGAGGAAGACCGTCGAGACCCTTGGTGTTGGATGGTTTTTCCTCGGATAAATTGCCGGCGAAGATCCACCCGGAGCGGCGACCGTCGGAGACGCGCAGCCAGGATCCCTGGACCTCCTCGACGCGCAGTTTCTGGGCGTAAGGCAATTGCGCGACCGGCTTGGCGAGCATCTTGGGCTCGGAGAGCAGCGCGGTTTCGACGCGTTTGGTGTAGGCGTCGCGTCCCGCGGTGAACGCGGCGGAAATTCCGGCGGCCGACGCGAGGAGGAGCGCGGCGCCGCAAAGGAGGCGGGTATTCATTTTGTGGATAGGGAGAGGACGGGCTGCCAATCGGGCGGGGGCGGTTGTTGCGCGAAGCGGCGGGATTCGTCGAGGAGGAGCGCGGTCATGCGGTCTTGCGGGGCGAGCGCGGCGGCTTCGGAAAAAGCGCGGGCAGCTTCGGAAAAATCGCGCGTCGTGTAAAGGGCGTGCGCGCGGGTGTAGGCGGCGAGGAAGCGTTGTTGAGCGGCGGATACGGCGTCGCGTTCGCCGATCAGCTCATAGACGGGCACGGCGGTTTTCTTGCCCTTGACGCGAAGCGCGGAGAGCGGGCGAAGAATCAGGGTATCGCGCACGAGGTTCGCGGTGTTTTCTCCGACGAGGATGCCCGTCCCAAACTCCTTGTTGGCGCCCTCGAGGCGTGAGGCGAGGTTCACGCAGTCGCCCAGGACGGTGTAGTTTCTTTTTCGATGCGAGCCCATGTTGCCGACGATCATCTCGCCGGTGTTGATGCCGATGCGCAGGCCGAGGGTGCGGCCGTAGGTGCGGGCGAGGTGGTCGTTGCGCGCGGCGAGGAGGCGCTGGGTGGCGAGGGCGCCGCGGCAGGCGGCGAGCGCGTGATCGGGTTGTGCGAGTGGAACGCCAAAGACGGCCATGACGGCGTCGCCAATGTATTTGTCGATGTAAGCGCCGTGGGCGAGGAGGCAGTCGCTGGTTTCCTGGAGGTAGCCGTTGACGATATCAAGGAGTTGTTCCGGCGAGACTTGTTCGGAGAGATCGGTAAAACCCGCGAGATCGCAGAAGAACACGGTCGCTTCGCGGCGTTCGCCGCCGAGTTCGATCGCGGATGGATCGCGAACAAGGAGGTCGACCACTTCGGGTGCGACGTAGCTGCCGAAGATCGCCTGGACCTCGCGGCGGCGTCGCTGTTCGAGCCAGAAGCGTTCGATCGCGACGCCCAGCAAGGCGAAGAGCGCGGCGACGACGGGCGTGGTGGGCGGTAGGAACCAGCCGGTGGAAAGACCGAAATAGGCGGCGCCGACGGTGCCGGCGATGAGCGCGACGGCGGCGAGCGCGGGAAATGCGACGGTGTTGAGGCGCGAGCCGATCCAAACGATCAGCGCCAGAAAAGCGGTGGCGAGCGCGAGTGGCGCCACGGGCGGCAAGGTGCGGATGAATCCGGAGCCGGCGAGATTCGCCCAGGCGGTCCAATGGTAGAGGACGCCAGGCTCGAGGCCGCCGATCGCGAACGGTTTCTGGTCGAACGTGCCGGCGGCGTTGGCTCCGACGAATACGACCCGGTCGCGCACGTCGTCGAAACCGGCGCCGGTGAGTCTTGGTTGCGAGCGAAGAGCGTGCGCGAGTGCCGTGGGGGTCAGTTCGGATGCGGATTCCGAGACGGCTGTGACGAGGTCCACGCCGGCGAGAATGAAGCGGACGGCGGAGAGAACCGGCACGCGGGGCGACGTTTGGAGTTCTTGAATCCCGCCGTGCCAGCGAAGAAGGCTGCCGGGGTCCGTCGGCGCGGATGCGAGTGCGGTGACCGCGAGCGAATCGGAAACGGAGTAACGGCGCAGAACGCCGTCCGGATCGGGAACGCCCTCGGCGAGGCCGGTGCGGGCATGCGTGAACAAGTCGGGATGCGTCGAGGTGAAGGTTTCGTTCCAGAAAATCGGGGCATGCGTCGCGGTGCGCGCGAGCGAAACCTCGGGAAGGCCGGCAGCGAGAGCGCCCAGAAATTCGTCCTGAAGGGCGTCGGCGGAGTGGTCGAGAAAGACGAAATCGAGGATGATCTTCTTCGCACCGGCGCGTTCCAAGCCGGCGATCAAGGCGGCGAACGTCCATCGCGGAGGCGGCCAGCTGGCGATGTGGCCTTCTGCGCGCAGGGCGTCGAGCGTGGCGTCGTCGACCAGCACGAGCGCCGAGCCCTCGGGTGGCTGGACCTTGCGAGCGGGATTTCGCGCGGCGAAGTCGAAGAACGCGCGGTCGCCGGTCGTGCCGAGCGGCGAAAAGTGAACCACGGCAACGAGAGCAAGGATCGGGACGAGCCAGCGCCAGCGGAGCGAAAGCACGTCGTGGGGAGGCGCGGACACGCGGGAGAAGGAGCCAGCAGAGAGGAGCCGTCGCAAGCCGGCAGGAGCGAGCGGTGGCGCGGGAGGGGAAGGGGAGGTGTTTCAAGACACACACAAAGATTGTGCATCAAGCCTGGCGTTGCAGAAAGCTTGCGCATGGCCTGGCATCTCGACGCAGCAGTGATTCGTGGAACGTTGGATAATCGTGAGCGCGGACAGGTGAGCGGGCGGGTTTGGTTGGTGGGAAGGGATGATCCGCTGGAGTTGGCGCTGGCGGGAGATCCGTGGAGGGACCTGGCCGGGCGGGTGTTGGCGTTCGAGAATCCGCACCCGCAGGCGCTGCCGTTTGTGGCGGAGCTGACTCGCGTGCAGGCCGGCGTCGTGGGCGATTGCACGGCTTCGAAGAAAGTGAAGGTGTTGGGAAGCCCGGAGGCGGCGGAGCATTGGCGGAACGGATTGCAGCTCGAGTGGTTCAGCGCGGACGGTCGCGTGGCGATCGAATCGGTCACGTTTCGCATCGATGTTTCCAAGGAGAGCGCGTGGACGATGACCTTGGCGGAGGAGGCTCTCCAGCGGGGCGAGAACGAGAAAAGGCGGCGGCGTCACGTCGCCAGCCTTCGAGAAGATATGGATATCGGGAGAACGGATACGGCACGCCAGGCGCCCGTCGACGGGTTGCGAGCCATGTGGGCGGGGTGGCACGAGGATGCGTTGGCGGATTTCGCCGCCGCCATCGAAGCAGCCGAAGTGGCGCTGGCGTCGATGCCGGAAGGCGAAGGCGAGATCGCGAAACGGCGGAGGAAGGCCGTGGAGCGGCTCGAAACGATTCGAAGCTACCTGGGCGACGTGTCGCGCGCGGCGGCGTTTTGTGTGAACGAAGGGTTCTTCGAGGCGCGTTGGGGTGAGCTCGTGCAGGCCCGCATCGAGTCGCACGTCGCCCGCATCGACGGATTGCTGCGAGGATTCCAGCAGGCGGAGAGATGATGGCGGCTCCCCATGGGGTCCTTTGTCGGCCCGCGCGGCGAACGAACTACGCGCTGGCTGAGACTTCAGGCCAGATGGAGGAATCTATGTTTTCTCCGGCCTTTGCCGGGTTCCTCCGGTCATCTTTGCTGGTGAGAATCGCGGCGCTGTCCTCCGTTGAGACGAACCCCGGAGATCCCATGTCGAAGTTCTTTCGCCTCATCCTTGCCGGCTGCGCGTTTGCTGTCGGCGTCCTGGCCGCCGCGGAGCCGCCGCAAATCTGCTCAGGTCAACCGGCGCTCGGGCAACCTGATTGGGTCCGCCAGGCGGTGATCTACGAAATCAACGTTCGCCAATACTCAGCGGACGGGAGCTTCGCCGCGGTGGCGGCCGATCTTCCGCGCATCCGCGATCTCGGGGCGAATGTGCTGTGGTTTATGCCGATCCATCCCATCGGCGAACTCAACCGCAAGGGCTCGTTGGGCAGCTATTATGCGATCAAGGACTACTACGGCATCAATCCGGAGTTCGGCACGGCGGCCGATTTCAAGCAGCTGGTGGACTCCGCGCATGCGCAGGGGTTGCGCGTGATTCTCGACTGGGTCGGCAATCATACGGCGTGGGATCATCCACTCACGCGGGAGCATCCGGATTACTACGTGCGGGATCATCAAGGCCGCTTTCAACCTCCGACCGGCTTCGACTGGACCGACGTGATCCAGCTGGATTTTTCGAATCCAGCGGTGCTCGATTACGAATACGACGCGATGGCGTATTGGATTCAGAACTACGGCATCGACGGGTTTCGCTGCGACTTCGCGACCGGCGTTCCGACGACCTTCTGGAACGACCTGTCGGCGCGGCTGCGGGCGTTGCGGCCGGATCTTTTCCTGCTCTCCGAATCCGAGTTGCCGCAGCATCAACTGCGCGCCTTCAACGCAAGCTACGGCTTCGACATGATGCACACGATCAATGCCGTCGCGCAGGGACGCGCGGATGTTTCACGCCTCGACGACACGCTGGCGCGGAGCCGCATTCGTTTTCCGGAGGGGTCCGCGCTGCTCTACTACACGAGCAACCACGACGAGAATTCCTGGCAGGGCACCGAGTTCGGACGTCTGGGCGGCGGTGCGGCGCCGTTTGCGGTGCTCACCTTCGTGCTGGATGGCATTCCACTGATCTACAACGGCCAGGAGATCGGCCTCGATCGCCGGCTTGAATTCTTCGAGCGCGATCCCATCGCGTGGACGCCGAACGTTTCGCTGACCTCATTTTATCGAACGTTGGCGCAGTTGCGGTGCGCGCATCCGGCGTTGCGCACGGGTGCGGCGATGAGGCGAATTCCTTCCACGCAAAACGAATCGATTTACGCGCTCCTCCGCGAAGCCGGCAGCCAGCGCGTGCTCGCGATCCTGAATCTCACCGCCCGCGACGCAACGGCGGATCTGCACGATCCGGGACTGGCGGGAAATTGGCGCGATGCATTCTCCGGCGAGGCCGTCGCGCAGACCGCGCACGTGCCCGTCGCTTTGCGGGCGTGGGCGTTTCGCGTTCTGGTTTCTCAACCTTGAGGCTGCCGCGGGCGATGAAGTTGCCCTGCGGCTTGCGACGCTTCCGAGAGTTACGAGCGCGCACATCGGAAAAATCCTGAAACATCCGGATAAAACTTAATCCGGATCGCGGTCGGGCGAATTCACTGCATCTTTTATGCAGAATCGCGGTCAACACCGCTGTTGTTACCTCTCCCCACCTACGTCTTCTCCGCGTTCGCGCCGTCCCGTGAAAGCCCTCTTTGAGGCCAAATCCGTGAGCCATCAGGACCGCGCGGAGATGCGTGGCGTCTTCGATCTTTGGATCAAGCAGGCCGAGCGCGGACTGCTGCGCGTGCGGATTCCAAAAGAAGTGAAGCCCGCGCAGAATCTCCGCGGGATGCACTATCACTATCGGCCGGAGATTTTCTTCCAGCTCTACGGTCGGACCGAGTTTCGTTTTCCGCGCGAGCGGTTCGACGTGCTGCCGGGCGAGATCTGCATCGTTCCCGCCGGGGTGCCGCACGGCGAAACGGTTCACGCCGAGGGCGGGCAGCCGTTCCGCAATCTCGTTGCCGGCTTCTACAACAACACGCTCAGCCTTCACTTCGCGTTCGAGGCGTCGCCGCATCATCCCGATATCGAGGCGATCGAGTTCTTCGATGCGCCCAATCTCGACGTATTTCTCACTCTTACCAACAGCCTCGCGCACGCCTACGCGATGCAGGCACCCGCGCGTGACTCAGTCTTGAAAGGCCTGCTTCTCGCGTTGCTCGGATTGTTCCGCAACATCGTCGAAACCGGCGCGGGCAATCTCAACGGCGACGTCGGCAAGGTCTTCCAGGCGAAAGTCATCGTCCGCGAGCAATTCTCGAATCCCGATCTGCGCGTGCAGGACATCGCCGCCGCGCTCGGCTGCTCGGCGGATTATCTCTCGCATCTTTTCCACGTCGAAACCGACGAACGGCTCACGCATTACATCCAGCGCATCCGGGTCGAAGGCGCGATCCTCGCGCTCAGCACCACGGGGCTGACGATTTCCGAGATCGCTTATGCGAGCGGCTTCGCGGATCCCGCGTATTTCGCGCGCGTTTTCAAGCAGCACAAAAACATGTCGCCGCAGGAATTCCGTGCGCAGCTCGACGCGCAGCGTTCACAACGCGAACCGCAGCCGAAAACGGTTTATGCCAACCGCGTGGATTTCTCGCACGGCACCCCGCGGCGGCCATCCCCGCAATCAGCGTCGGTTGCAGTGTAGGGCGTGTTCGCTGAAGCGGCAGGCCGCTCGCGCGGGCTCCGCTACTCCTCTTCCACCACGTAGTGGCACCCCTTGCTTTGTGGATTCAGCGATGCGGCATGCACGATCAGCAGCGCCGTCTGCACGGCGTTGCGCAGCTCCACGAGTTCGCGCGTAAGGCGGCACCCGCGATAGAACGACTGGATCTCTTCACGCAGCTCCAACAGCACGCGACGCGCGCGCGTCAATCGTCGTGGCGAGCGCACCACGCCGGCGTAATTCCACATCGTGTGCTGCACCTGCAACATGTCCTGCCGGATCAGCACGGGATCGGCGTCGCGCGTCGGGCTGGCCCAGAGCCGCGGTTCCGGCAAATGAAACTTCGTTTGTGGGTCGCTCAGCTCCTGCGCATCGGCGATCGCGGTGAACTTTGCGCCGGTGACGCATTCCAACAATGACGTGCTCGCGAGCCGATTGGCCCCGTGGAGTCCGGTGCACGCCGTCTCGCCGATCGCGTTGAGATGGCAGACACTCGTGCGGCCCTCCAGGTCCGTGTGCACGCCGCCGCAGGCGAAATGAGCCGCGGGGACGACCGGAATCGATTCGCGCGTGATGTCGACCCCGTGGCGCAGGCAGCGCTCGTAGATGTTGGGGAATCGCTCCCGGATGAACTCGGGTTTCATCGCGGAGAGATCGAGGAAGACGCCGCCGTCGCCGCTCGTGGCGAGTTCCTGCTTGATCGCCCGTGCAACGACGTCGCGGGGCGCGAGCGAGCCGCGCGGGTCGATCGCGTCGAGAAAGCGTTCGCCGCGACCGTTCACCAGCACCGCTCCTTCGCCCCGCACCGCTTCGCTGATCAGAAAGCGGGGCGCGTTCTTCTTCGCGAACACCGTCGGATGAAACTGCACGTATTCGAGATCGATCAAACGCGCGCCGACGCGATACGCCATCGCGACCCCGTGTCCGACGCTGCCCGGTTGATTGGTCGTGTGCAGAAAGATCTGCCCGAGCCCGCCGGTCGCCAGCACGGTTTTCTTTGCGACGATCGCACCCACTTCGCCGCTGCGCGCATCGAGCACATACGCGCCGAAGCACGTCAATGGCCGGTATTTGTCCGCGGATTCCGTGGAGTTGTGCGAGAGTGTCAGCAGGTCGATGGCGACGCAGCCCGGCCGCCGCGTAATCGACGGGGTCGAATCGACGCGACGCGCGATCGCCGCGAGAATCGCGTGCCCCGTAGCGTCCTTTGCGTGGATGATCCGCCGCTCGCTGTGTCCGCCTTCGCGGGCGAGATCCAGCGTGCCATTCGCGCCGCGGTCGAACTCCACCTGCGCTTCGTCGAGCAGGAGTTCCTTCACCGCCAGCGGCCCTTCGCGCACCAGTTGTTCCACGGCGGCCGGATTCGCCGTGTGATCGCTCGCCTCGATGATGTCGCGCGCGAGCGACGATGGATTGTCGCTCGTGTCGTAAATGATGCCGCCCTGCGCCCAGTCGCTGTTCGCCGCCATCGGCTCGGCCAGGCACAACAGCTCAACCGCGAAGCCGCGCTTGGCCATCTGCAGCGCATACGCCGAGCCCGCCAGCCCCGAGCCGATCACCAAACAGTCCGTGCGATGAACGTGCATGAACCCGGATGACGCTAACGTTTCCGTTTCGACGTCACTACCGTGAGACTGAGATCCGCCGCCGGCGCCGAGTGCGTGAGCGCGCCGATGCTGATGACGTCCACGCCGTCGACCGCGTAGCTGCGCAACGTTTCATAACGCACGCCGCCCGAAACTTCCACGACCGCCGAACCGCCGATCAGGCCCACCGCTTCGCGGACCTGCTGCGGCGTCATGTTGTCGAGCAGGATGACCTCGGCTCCGGCCCGCATCGCTTCGCGCACTTCCGCCAGGGTCTTCGCTTCGACTTCGATTTTCGCCAGGTGCGGCGCGGCGGCACGCGCGAGCTTCACGGCCTTCGTCAACGATCCCGCGGCCGCGATGTGGTTGTCCTTGATCAAAACGTGCTCTCCCAGCGACGAGCGGTGGTTGACGCACCCGCCGCAACGCACCGCGTATTTCTCGAGCGCGCGCCAGCCGGGCGTGGTCTTTCGCGTATCCACAATCCGGACACCTGTTCCGTCGACGGCCGCGGCGAACTTCCTCGCTTGCGTCGCCACGCCCGAGAGCCGCTGCAGGAAATTCAACGCCACCCGCTCCGCCGTCAGCATCGCGGCGGTGGGGCCTTCGATCGTCAGCACCTTGCCGTCTTTCTTCACGCGAGCGCCGTCTTCGACGAGCAGCGCCACGCGCAACCCCGGATCCACGCGGGCGAAAACCCGCGCCGCGATTTCGCCCCCGCACACCACCAGGTCCTGGCCGGCCGCAATGTATCCACGCGAGCGATGCGCCTTCGGGAAGATTCCGCGGCTCGTCACGTCGCCCAGCCCCGCATCCTCTTCCAATGCGAGTTCGATCAGGTGTTCGGTGCGTGGTGTCAGCATAGGGGAAAGGGTGGGGCGAGGCGGCCCGCCGAGCCGCTGGCCGTCGCGCCTCAAGACTTCGGCGCCAATTCGAACATGCGCTCGATGCACCGCGCCGCGCGCTGACGCAGATCTTCGTCCAGCGTGATGATTTGCTCGGGGCGCGGCGCCTTCAGGGCGTCGCGGATTTTTTCGAGCGTGTTCATCTTCATGTAGGGACACAGCCGGCAGCCGCCGATGAAGTTTTTCTCCGGATCCTCCACCTGCAGCCGGCTGACGAGCCCGCACTCCGTCAGCATCAGGAAATACGGCGCGGGCGTGGTCTTCACGTATTTCATCATCGCGGTCGTGCTGCCGACGAAATCCGCCACCGCGGCGACGTCGGCCGTGCATTCCGGATGCGCCACGACTTTCAACCCGGGGAACTGCGCGCGCGCTTCCGCGATCTGCGCCGGCGTGAACTGGTCGTGGACCATGCAGGTGCCGTCTGAGGAAACGATCTCCTTGTCGACCCCGCGTCGTTTCATCTCCGCCCGCACGTTTTCCGCCATCAGCCGGTCCGGCACGAACAACACCCGCCGACCCGGCAGATTCGCGACGATGTCGTAAACGTTGCTCGAAGTCACGCAGACGTCCGACTCGGCTTTCACGTCGGCGGTGCTGTTGATGTAACACACGACGGTCGCCTCGGGATACAGGCGCTTCAATCGCCGCACGCCGTCGCCATCGATCGAGTCGGCCAGCGAGCAGCCCGAATGCCGGTCGGGGACCACGACCAGCGCATCAGGCGAAAGGATCTTCGCCGTTTCGGCCATGAACACCACCCCGGCAAACACGATCACTTTCGCGCGGGACTCCCGGGCCTTCTCGCTCAGGTAGTAGGAGTCGCCCTTGAAATCGCCCACCCCGTAAATGATCTCGGGCTCCACATAGGAATGCGTGAGGATCACCGCATCCTTCTCTTTCTTGAGCTGGTTGATCTCGAGTGTCAGCGGCGCGATCGCGCGACATGTATCCAAGTTCCAAGTGCGACCGTGCGGGTCGCAATCCACGTGCATCAAAGCCCGTAGCAGTCGTTCGGCTTCCTGTTCTATCTCGTTCGTCGGCGCACTCACCGTCATAGGAAACCGAAACGTCAGCCCATCCGCGGGGCAAACGCGAGGCGAAGTTGTGGATCCTTTCGCGCCGGAAACAACTTGCCCGCGGCGCGGTCTCCGGGAGGTTTTCCGTTCCACCCGTGGTGATCCTCTTTTCTTCGCCCTTGCCTGAATACCCTTTTAGCGCCGCCTCTCCGGAGCCGTAGATGGCTCTTCACGTTCCATGGCCAAAGACCCAGCTTCCCGAGCAGATCATCGAAAGCCTTCGTCCCGGAAACCACTGCTGAAGATCGTTGGAATCGGCGCGTCCGCGGGCGGGCTGGAAGCGTTTACGGAACTTCTGCGCAACCTGCCGACGTCCGCGCCGATCGCCTATGTCCTGGTGCAGCACCTCGACCCCACGCATCGCAGCTTGCTGTCCGAGTTGCTCGGCCGGGCGGCATCGCTGCCGGTGGAGGAGATCGTCCAAAATACCCAGGTCGCAGCGAACCGCATCTACGTCATCCCGCCGGATCGGAATCTCACGCTTCGCAACGGCGTGCTCAAGCTCACCCCCCGGCGCAAGAGCAGCGGCCCGGCGCGCACGATCGATCATTTCCTCCAATCCCTCGCCGCCGACCAGAAGGAGAACGCGATCGGCGTGATCCTCTCCGGCGCCGGCTCCGACGGCGCCAAGGGCATCGCCGCGATCAAAGCCGCCGGCGGCATCACGTTTGCGCAGGATCACGTATCGTCGAAATACGACAGCATGCCGCGCAGCGCGATCGCCACCGGCTTCGTCGATTTCGTCCTGCCGCCCGACAAGATCGCCGCGGAGCTTGGCCGGCTCGTCGATCAACCGCTGCAAACCAAGTCCCGCGCCGCCGCCAACGCCCGGCGCCGCCGCACTTCGTTCGCGATCGGCAGCACCGCCTTCGGCACTGGACCGCGCGAACCCGCCGCCTGGCCCGCCGCGCCGGAAGATCTCAATCTGCGTAAAATCTTCGTGCTCCTGCGCTCCCGCACCGGCACCGACTTCAGCTTCTACCGCCCCAACACCATCCGCCGCCGGCTCGCCCGCCGGATGGCGATGCACAAGCTCAAGAGCCTCGAGGCCTACGCCCGATTCCTGCGCGAGCATCCGAACGAATTGGATGCGCTCTATCAGGATCTCCTGATCAACGTCACCAGCTTCTTCCGCAATCCGGCGGTTTTCGAGGCCCTGAAGAAGCGCGTTTTTCCGAAACTCATTCGCACGCCGACGAGCGTTGACACGTTTCGGATCTGGGTCGCCGGCTGCTCGACCGGCCAGGAAGCATATTCCATCGCCATCTCCTACGCCGAATTCGCCGAGCAAAATTCCATCCGCACGCCGATTCAGATCTTCGCCACCGACGTAAATCATACCGTCCTCGATCAGGCTCGCATCGGCCGATACTCGAAACCGCAGGTCGAAAATATTTCGCCCGCTCGACTCCAGCGCTACTTTACCAAGGAGCCCGATGGCTACCGCGTGCAGAAGACCATCCGCGACATGGTCATCTTCGCGCAGCACAATCTTCTCACCGATCCGCCGTTCACCCGCGTCGATCTCATCAGCTGCCGCAACATGCTCATCTACCTCGAGCCGGCGCTGCAGCAGCGAATCATCCCGGCGTTCCACTACGCGCTGAAACCGGGCGGCTTTCTGGTTCTCGGCACCTCCGAATCCGTCGGCCACTTCACCAACTTCTTCGAAGTCGCCGAAAAAAATCACAAGATCTACGCCCGCAAAACCGGGGTGAGCTGGCTCCGCTACGAACGCCCGCCTACGATCCCCGTCCTCAAGGCCGGCGCCCGCACCACGCCCGCCACCCGTCACGCCGAGGTCAACTCGGTCGACGCCTTCAAGGAGGCCGACCGTCTCACGCTCGCGAAATACGCTCCCGCCGGCGTGCTCATCAACGAAGACGGCGAAATCCTCCAGTTCCGCGGCGACGTCCAACGCTTCCTCGAGCTCCCGTCGGGCAAGGCGAGCTTCAACCTCTTGAAGATGGCGCGCGAAAACCTTTCGCTCACCTTGCAACGATCGCTGCAACGCGCTCGCCGCGACACCAAGCCCGTGCGCGAGAAGGAGGTTCGCTTCGGCCGCAACCGCAGCCTCGTCAACATCGAGATCGTTCCGCTCAAGAATCTTCCCGCCCGCTATTTCCTCGTTCTGTTCGAAGCCGTTGCCGCACCGCCCGCTCCCGCGCCCCGCACCACCGGCACCGCGTCTTCCGCCCGGATTTCCCCCGCCGAACTTCGCCGCTACGCCGACCTCAAGCGCGATTACGCCGAGGTGCGCGAGCACTTGGAAACCCTGCGGGAACAGCACGACACGTCCGTCGAAGAACTTCAGGCATCCAACGAGGAGGTTCAATCCGCCAACGAGGAACTCCAGAGCCTCAACGAAGAACTCGAAACTTCCAACGAGGAGCTCGAATCCGCGAACGAAGAGCTCACCACGCTCAACGAGGAACTCGCCACCCGCAACGCCGAGCTCCGCGAGAGCGAACAACGTCTCCGCGAACAAGCACAACTCCTCGAACTCGCGCCCGTCCTCGCGCGCTCGCCCAGGGATCGCATCGTCTTCTGGAATCAGGGCGCCGAAAATCTCTACGGTTACACCAAGGACGACGCCCTCGGCCAAAACTCCCACATGCTGCTCGCCGCGCAGTATCGCGAGCCGCTCGAAAAAATTCAGGCGGAACTTCACGGCCACGGCCGCTGGGAGGGCGAAGTCGTTCACCGCCGCAAAGACGGCCGCGCGCTCGTCATCGCCACGCAATGGGTCGTTCACCACGACAACAACGGCCGCGTCCGCGCCGTGCTCGAGGTCAACGCCGACATCACCGCGCGCAAGCAGGCCGAGGAATCCCTGCGCGCGAGCGAGGAGTTCAACCGCCGCATTCTCGAAAGCAGCCCCGACTCCGTGAAGGTTCTCGATCTCGACGGACGTCTCCTGTTTATGAATACAGGCGGGCTCCATTTGATGGAGGTGGATGATTTCTCCCGCCTCGCCCACAGCTACTGGCCCGCTTTTTGGGAGGGCGATGACCGCGCGCTCGCCGAAAACGCCTGCCGCCAGGCGCGATCCGGCGCCATGTCGCGTTTCAGCGCCTTCCGTCGCACCGCGCGCGGCACCGACAAGTGGTGGGATGTCGTCTGCCGCCCGATCCTCGGGTTGGACGGAAAACCGCAGAAGATCCTCGTGATTTCGCGTGACGTCACCGAGCACAAGCAGGTGGAGCTCGCCAACGCCGAAGCCGCGCGTCTCGCCGTCCTTCGAGCTGACGTCGCCGTTGCCGTCGCCAGCAGCGGCGAGCTTCAAACCGTCCTCCAGGAAATCGTCGACATCCTCGTCCGGCAAATTTCCGGCTCGATCGCGCGGATCTGGATCTGCGACGAAGCAACGTCGACCCTGCAGCTTCGCGCCAGCAGCGGCCTGCCATTGCCGGCCACGGACGAACAGGCGAGTATTCGTTCGGGCCATACACGCGTGGGTGAGATCGCCGCCTCGCGCCGGCCGGTCGTCGCCGTGCAGCTCGACTCCCCGGACGTCTCCGACGAACCGGCCTGGTTCCGCGAGCAAAACATCGTCTCTTTCGCCGGCTATCCGCTGATCCTCGAAAACCGCCTGCTCGGCGTCGTCGCCCTTTTCGGCCGAAAAACCCTCGATGCCCGCGAGCTCGACGAACTCAGCCGCACCGCCGAAAGCATCGCCCACTTCATCAATCGCAAACACTCCGAGGAGGAACGCGCGCGGCTCTACCGCGACGCCGTGGCCGCCCGCAACGAAGCCGTCGCTGCGTCTCAAGCCAAAGACGATTTCCTCGCCACGCTCTCGCACGAGCTGCGCACGCCACTCAATCCCGTCCTCATGCTGGCCAGCGACGGCGCCGATAACCCCGAGTTCCCCGAAGCCGTCCGGGCCATCTTCAAAACCATCGCGACCAACGTCAGCCTCGAAGCGCGCCTGATCGACGATCTGCTCGACCTCACGCGCATCGCGCACGGCAAGCTCGCCCTCGAAATGAAACCGATCGACGTCCACGCCACGTTGCGCGACGCGATCGGCGTCGTCGCCCGCGATGTCGAACTCAAGCAGATCAGCCTCTCCGTGAAACTGCTCGCGCCGCGAGCGGTTGTCATCGGCGACACCGTCCGCCTCCAGCAGGTATTCTGGAACGTGATGAGCAACGCCGTGAAATTCACGCCCGAAGCCGGCCGCATCGAGGTCGAAACGTTTTTCGACCCCACCGGCGAGCGCATCGTGGTCCGCGTGAGCGACAGCGGCATCGGGCTCACGGAGCAGGATCTCGACAAAATCTTCTCCGCCTTCTCGCAAGGCGAACACCGCCTCGGCGGCCTCGGCCTCGGTCTCGCGATTTCGCGCCAGCTGCTTGAGAAACACGGCGGAGCGATCCGCGCCTCGAGTCCCGGTCCGCGCCAAGGCGCCACGTTCGAAGTCGAGCTTCCGCTCGCCTCCGAAATCACGCTGCCGCACAAGCGCGAACGCATGCCGGAGCCGCTCCCGCTCGTCGACGGCCACCGCCCCAGCGCCGCCGAGCACGCCCGCCAGCGCTTCAAGCGCATCCTCCTCGTCGAGGACCACGCGCCCACGCGTTCATCGCTTCAGCAATTGCTCGCCCGCCGAAAATTCGACGTGGTCACCGCCGGATCGATTGCGGAAGCGCAGGAGCGCGCGCGGGCCGAAACATTCCAGCTCGTGATCTCCGATCTGGGTCTGCCCGACGGCGACGGCTGCCAACTCTGGCGCGAGCTTCGTGCCCACCACCCCGATCTTCTCGGCATCGCCCTGAGCGGTTACGGCATGGAAGAAGACATCGCTCGCTCACGCGAGGCCGGCTTCTCCGAACATCTGACCAAGCCCGTCAACATTCGCTCGCTGGATCGCGCCATCGCCGCCGTCGCCCAAATTCACCGCTCGTGACGAAAGCAAAGCGTGGGCAACGCGCCGCACGCGCCAATGCCTCACGCCGTGACCGGCTCTGCCTCGCAACTCCGCGCGAACGCCGCCAATCCTTCCAGCACCAACCGCGGCTCGATTCGATCGAACAAGCTTTCACGCGCGAACAGCTCCGCATTGCCCCCCGTGCCGAGCACGATCGCTTTTTCCTTTCCGAAAACTTCCGTTCGCACCCGCGCCACGATTTCGCGAATCGCTCCGGCGTGTCCGTAGTAGCAACCGCTCACGATCGCTTCCTGCGGCGAACGCCCCACCGCCGAGCGCGGCCGCCGCACCAGCACGCGTGGCAACAGCGCCGTTCTAGTCGCGAGCGCCTCCGGCCATAACGCCGCTCCCGGCAAAATCGCTCCTCCCGCAATTCGTCCGTCGCGACTGAGCGCCGTCACGGTGGTCGCCGTTCCGCAATCGACGACCAACACATTTTTGCGCGGATTTCCCGCCCGCGCGCCCAACGCCGCCGCCACACGATCGGCGCCCAGCTCCTCCGGTCGGCGATACGCGATCTCTAGTCCGTGATTCGCTTCCGCCGACAACACCCGCGCGTCGATGCCCCACGCGCGCCGGATCAGCCGCACGACATCCGGCGTCAGCGCCGGCACCACCGAACACACTGCGGCGCGCGTCACTCGGGCTCCCACTTTCCGCGGCAGGAGCACCAATTGCGCGGGCTCGATGCGAAATGCCTTCACGCACCTTCGCGGCGAAAAAACGCCCACGAACACCGAGGTGTTTCCCACCGCGATGGTCAGCACCCAATCGTCCGACGTGCCCGCGGGCCGGACTCCTGCGCGCGCGTTCCGCCGCTTCACTTCGCCGCTCCCAATTGCCGCAGCACCTCCGCTGCGATGTCATCCGGTTCGCGCAATCGCCCGGAACCGCCTTCGCCGCACGCATGGGGTCCGTCCACCGGTTCGATCACGCGCACGCCCCAGCTCCGCAGCTTGTCGATCGACGCTTTTGTCGCCGGATGTTCCCACATCCTCGCGTTCATCGCCGGCGCCACGAGCCACGGTTTCGTCCCCAGCTCCCACGCCAGAAAAAGCGTGCTCACCGGGTCGTCGCCGATTCCCGCCGCCAGTTTGTTCAACGTATTCGCCGTGGCAGGACAGACGATCGCGAGATCGGCCGCGCGCGCCAGTTCGATATGGTCGAGCGCGCGGCCCGTCTCGAACACATCCGAAAACACCGGCCTCCCGCTCAACCCTTCCAGCGTCGCCGCGCCAACAAACTTCAATGCTGCCGGCGTGGCCGCCGTTTGCACCGCCACCCCCGACTGCGCCAGCCGCGACACCACCGCGCAGGCCTTGTAGCAGGCGATCGATCCACTGAGCAAAAAGAGGACGTTCTTCTTCATCGTGATTTCCCCTCAGTCGAGCGGCACGTTGTCGATCAACCGGGTCGCTCCCAGCCGCACCGCTCCGAACCTGCGTCCTTCGCGGTCCTCCACATAGTCGACCTGAAATCCCGTGCGCTCGAGCCGCGCGCGCGCGCCCCCTGCTTCCGCTTCTTCCACCAGCGTCCGGTGAAACTCCGGCGCCACATCGCGCTCCGCCGCCGTCAATCGCGCGTTGCGCGAACTCAGGGCGAGTCCGTCGGGTTCGCGCACCGTCGGACACCCCACGATCTTCGTATCGAGGAAGAATGCCGCGCACATCCCGCGCACCAACTGCAGTTGCTGATAATCCTTCTCGCCGAAATACGCGCGATCCGCCCCCGCGATCTGCAGGAGCTTCATCACCACGGTCAGCACGCCGGTGAAATGCCCCGGCCGGTGCGCTCCGCAAAGCTCCCGGCTGAATCGATCTTCGCTGATCGTGAAGTGCTGACCATTTGGATACATCTCCTCCACGGACGGCGCGAAGGCGACGTCGACGCCCGCCGCTTCCATCAACCGTGCATCCGCGTCGAGCACTCGCGGGTATTTCGCAAAATCCTGCGGGTCGTCGAACTGGGTGGGATTCACGAATACCGACGCGACCACGAGATCGCATTCCTGCCGCGCCGCCTCGAACAGCGACCCATGCCCCGCGTGGAGCGCTCCCATCGTTGGCACGAAGCCGATGATGCGATTCGCCACGCGGTGCTCCGCTCGCATCGCCCGCCACGCCTCGACCGTATGAACAAGCTTCATCCCTGCATCCTCATTCGAAGCTTTCCTTGCCCGCCGGAAATGTCCCGTCCCTGACCGCCCGCGCGAACTTCTCCACGCCGTCGCGCACCAGCTTCGCTCCATCCGCAAACCGGCGCACGAATTTCGGTCGGAACTCCGGATCGAATCCCAACATGTCGTGCAACACCAGCACCTGACCGTCGCAACCCGCGCCGGCTCCGATCCCGATCGTCGGAATGGCCGTCGCCGCCGTCACCGTGCTCGCGAGTTTCCTGGGAATGCATTCCAGCACGACCGCAAACGCACCGGCATTTTCCAGCGTCCCGACATCCTCGCGCAAACACGCCGCCGCTTCCCGATCGCGCGCCTGCACGGTGTAGCCGCCCAACGCATGCACCGATTGCGGCTGCAGCCCAAGATGCCCCATCACCGGAATCCCCGATTCGACCAGATGCGCAATCACGTCGGCATGTCCGCGCACGCCTTCGATCTTCACCGCCTGAGCCCCCGCGCGCATCAGTTGCGCCGCCGCATCGAGCGCGTGCGCGACGCCTTTGCGCGCCGCCAAAAACGGCAGGTCCGTCACGATGAACTTCCCGCCCGCCGCACTCGCCACCGCGCGCGTGTGGAGCGCCATCAATTCGACCGTCGCGCTCAACGTGTCCTTTTGACCGTGCACCACCATCATCGCACTGTCGCCGACGAGCAGGCAGTCGACGGGCGCATCCGCGAGCAGCCGCGCCGACCAGGCATCGTAAGCCGTTAGCATGACGATCTTGCGACCCTCTTGCTTCGCCGCGGCAAATTCTTTCACGCTGCGCATGGGAAAACTCCGACACGCAACACAGGAACCGCCATCACACAAGACCGCGCCGTGTCAGCGACTCTCGCCGGCGGCCAAGTTTCACCCGGCTCTCGCGTCAACGCCGCACCACGTGCGCCGCGATTTTCGCGAGCGCTTCATCGAGCAATTGCACCCGCAGGGGCTTCGTGAGGTGAATCGCGAAGCCCGCCGCATGGCTGCGCGCGATGTCGCTCTCCATGCCGTAACCGGTCAGCGCGATTCCCGTCAGCCCGTGCTTCGCGCGCAATTCTTCCATCAGCTCGTAAGCGTTTCCATCCGGCAGCCCGATGTCGGAAATCACGAAATCCACGCGCTCGCGTTCCATCAGTTCGCGCGCCTCGCCCACCGAACCCGCCGCCACCACCTCGTAGCGCCGCCGCATCAACAACTGCTGCAAGGTCGACCGCGTGGGCGCGTGATCCTCCACCAACAACACTCGTCCGCGCAGCACTTGCGGCTGCGGCGCCGCCGGACTCTCCGGCCCAGGCTCCGCCGCCGGACCGGTTTCGATCGGCGAGCGTGACTCCGCCCGGAGCAGCGGCAACTCGATCGTGAACTTCGCTCCGCGTCCGCGGCCCTCGCTGGATGCGCTGATCGAGCCGTGATGCAACTCCACCAACATCCGCGAAATCGCCAGGCCGAGCCCGACCCCGCCGAAGCGATGCGATCCCGTCGGTCCCGCGTGGTCACCTTGCGAAAACGCATCGAAGATCCGCTCGATCTCCGCCGGCTCGAGACCGATGCCCGTATCCGCAATCTCGATGCGCAGCTGGCTGCCGAGTCCGACGAGTCGCGTTTTTACCGTGATCTCGCCGAAGTCGGGCGTGAACTTCACCGCGTTCTTCAACACGTTCCAAAAAATCTGCTGCAGCCGCACCGAATCGCCCATCACCACCGGATTCCCTTCGGCCAACTGGATGGCGGGCACGATTTTCTTCGCGTCGAGTTCGCCGCGCACCGTTGCGAGCGCGTCGCGCAGGATCGTGTGCACGCTGTGCGAACGCAGATCGAGCAGCAGCTTCCCGCGGGTGATGCGGGTCAGATCGAGCAGGTCGTCGATCAATCGCGCCTCCAACTCCACGTTTTTGCGAATCGTCGCGAAATCCGCGCGCACGTTTTCCGCCAAGGTCGCGTCTTCCGCCGCTTCGCTCGCCAGCAACAACACCGGATTCAGCGGCGTGCGCAGCTCATGCGACAACGCCGCCAGGAAATCGTCCTTCGCCCGCGACGCCGCCAGCGCTTCATCACGCGCGCGCTCGAGCTCCTTCTCCGTCCGCTTCGAACTCGTGATGTCCTCCGTCACCGCCAGCGCCGACTCCACCACGCCCTGCGCATTGCGAATGAACGCCACGCTGTTGCGCACCCACACGAATCCGCCTTGCGGCCGGTCGTAGCGCATCTCCGCCACGAACGAGGCGCCTTCGCGCGCACAATTATCCATCAGGAATTGATGGTGCCCGAGATCCGCCGGATGGATCACATCCTGCATCCGTAATTCCAATACCTTCTCCCGCGGCCGTCCGAGGATCTCGCAGTAGCGGTCGTTCACCATCACGAAACGCCCGCTCAGGTCCGTCTGCGCGATGCCCGCTCCCGCCTGCTGAAACACCGCAGACAACCGCTCTTCGCTCGCGCGCAGCGCCGAATGGCTCGCCTGGATCTGGTTCAACATCGAGTTGAACGCTTCCGTGAAGCCGCCGATCTCGTCGTTGCTCAGCTTCACCGCGCGCACCGAGTAGTCTTTGTTTTCCGACACCACCCGCGCCGTGTGCGCGAGATCCAACACCGGCTGGGAAATCAATCGCTGAAACCAGTTCGAAAGAAACAGCGCCACCACGCCGGAGCACGCGATCAGCCCCAACAACACCAGGCCGTAAACGCCGACGCGGCTGTAAACCTCCGCCAGGTCGCCGTGGACATACAACGTGCCGACGCGGTTTTCGCCCTCGACGACGGGTTGAAACACCGTGACTTCCCGCCCGCGAAACACGATCCCGTCCGGTCCCGGCTCGGCAGGCGCTTCCACATTCTGCGGGAAGGAAACGTAAACGCGACCGTCCTTGTCGAACAGCGCCGCGCTGTTCACCACGCGCTCCGCCCGCAGGCCTGAAAGAATTTCCGCCGCGAGTTTCTCGTCGTCGTAGATCAGCACCGCCGTGCTGTTGGCCGCGATGATCTCGGCCACCGTCGCCAGATGCCGGCGCGTCATTTCGCGATAGCTGTAGAGCTCGTAGGTCAGCAGCGCCAGCGACGCCAGCCCGAGCACCGACAGGCTCGTCAGCACAATGATTCCGACGAGCTTTCGCTTGATGGGAAGATCGCGAAAACGCATGGAAGAATCGTTTACGGCCGCACGGTTTCCGCCACGCGTAGCAACTTTGCGCTGAGCGTCAACGATGCCTCTCGCGCCGCGGCCAGATTTACGCGCAGGCGCACTTTGTTGTTCGAGCCGCGATGCAGTTGCACGATGCCTCCGCGTTCCAAAAACGACTCGAACTCCGCCACCGTGAGAATCGGTCGGCCTTGCAGACGATGGAGAATGGCGCCACTCGCCGCCCGCTCGCTCGCACTGATGAAAAGCAGATGACTCGACGCGGCTTCTTCGACGTCACGGAAACGCAGGACTTCGATGCGATGGCGGCCCACCATTTCGTTTCTCACCAGATCGTCCAGCGCGCGCCCAAACGGATCATGCCCCAGCACGCCGATCACCAGCGGCGAATCCGGCGCGGCAAACGCCTCCGCCGGCCACTCGACGAACTGCGTGAAATGGTAGAGCAGCGCCGCTTTCACCTCCGATTCGTGACGGATCTCCGCCGCACTCAAGACCGCCGCCAACACGCCGGCGAGCGCGATGCCGCCCCACCATCGCCTGAAGCGCGGGACCGAGCGTGCGACGCGGTGCATGCGTTGAGACGCCATCAATTCAATACCTCCACGTCGCTTTCACGAGGCCGCTCGGCCCGATGTAGTCGTTGAGTCCGTTCGTGGTGACGATTTCCCGATGCTCGCCGTAAAACAAATTGCGGCCGATCAGCGCGAGCTCGAAGGACTCCGACAGCACCCACGCCAGTCGCACGTCGGCCACCGTGAATTTATCCGACGCCGGATCCGGCCGCTCGCCCACGTGCCGCACCGACACATCGAGTTCCCACGATCCCGGCAGGTCGAGGTGGGTCGTCACGGTGAACATGTGACGCGGATCGTTGCCCTCCGTGTTGCCGCGCGCCGTGTCCCGCGAATCGGGCGCATGCAGAAAATCCAGGTCGAGATAGCGGTGGCTCGCCTTCAACATCAACCACGCCGCCGGCTGATAAAGCAGCGTCGTCTCCACCCCGTGCGATCGCGCGCGCAGGTTGTTCTTGAACGTCAACGGCAACGCGTCCGCGCCCGCCGGCTCCGTCGTGCGCAAGTCATCGTAATCGTTCGCAAACGCTGCGACGTCGAGCGACAGCCGCTCGCCCCATCGCTGCCTCCACCCGAGCTCGAACGCCCGCACCGTTTCCGCGCCAAAACGGTCGGTCGCTTCCACCACGGTGAAATCTCCCACCGCCAGAAAAAGATCATGATCCACGCGCACCGGGGGGCGAACCGCTCGCGAAACTCCCGCCCACACCGTCGTCGACGACGAAGGCGTCCACGCGCCGCGAATCGAGGGCGCAAACTCGAAGTTCGAAAAACCATTGTGCTCCAGCTTCGCCCCGGCCGTCAGCGACAAGCGGTCGGGCCGCACGGTCCATGTGTCCTGCACGAACGCGCCCACCGTGTGCGTCGTGCGCTGTTGCGGACGCATCGTGCCCATCCCCCGATCCGCGATGTCGTCTCTCGACACGTTCAGATCCATTCCAAACAGCAGATCGTGCGCGCCCGCGGGCCGGCGATATTTCGCACTCAAAGCGGTCGTGTTGCGCCGCTCTTTCCAAAGCATCAAAATCTCGCGCAACGTGTGATCGAAGTAGGAGAGGACTTCCCAGCTTTCATGGTGCGAGATCTCTCTCCCCGCGCGCACCAGCACGTTCGCTCCCGAGATCAGGTGCTGCATCGCGTGCGATTCCGGCAGTCCTTTGTTCGTGTAAGCGTCGCCCTGCACCGTCGCGATGAGTTCGTCATCGAGAAACGAATCCACGCGAAAACCGGCTTGGGCGAAATCCACGCTCGGTTGCGTGTGCCGGCCGGCGGCATCCTTCGTCCAGTCCATCTCCGCATATTTCGCATAGACGCGATAGAACGTCCGCTCGCCTGCCCGCCCGCCGTAACGCGCCGCGACGAACAACGGATCCTCCGTGCCGCTGCCCGCGCTCGCGAGCCAGCCTTGCGTGTTGTCGGCGGACTTGGTGACGACCTGCACGAACCCATTCACGGCAAACGAACCCCACAACGCGCCGACCGGCCCGCGCACCACTTCCACCCGCTCGATATCTTCCAATAACGTGTCCTGCGCGTCCCACTGCACGCCCGAGAAAAACGGCGTGAACAAACTGCGCCCGTCCATCAGCACCGAAATCTTGTTCGCCGCTAACACGTTGAAACCGCGCGTGCTCACCGCCCAGCCTCGCGCAAACGGTTGCGCCACGTCCACTCCGCTCGCGAGTCGCAACACTTCCGGCAGGTTCATCGCCGTCGAACGCCGGATCTCTTCGCCCGTCACCACGTCGATCGCGCCCGGCGCCGACCACCACAACTCCTCTTTCCGCGACATCGTCGTCACTTGCTGGTTGAGCAGTTCCTCCAGCGACATCGCTTTCATCGTCGCGATGCTGGCCTCCCAGCCCTGGCCAAACGCTTCCGCTCCCGCCACTCCCACCACGATCGCCATCGAGCGGCAGCACCCGAGGATGAAGCGCTGAGAGACGGAGAAGATCATGGGTCGCAAAAAGCACCCAATCAGAACTCGTCCCCGCCCGTCCAGCTGCGACTCGCTTTCGCCATGCACCTACCGGCTTTGCGGCTGTGCACGTTTTGGAGGAGTCGTCGCACTCAACGCGGCCAGCGCCGCATCGAGCGCCTGCATGCGCACTGGTTTCGTCAGGTGATGGAGAAAGCCTGCCTCCCGGCTGCGCGCCACGTCTTCTTCCATGCCATAGCCCGTCAGCGCGATTCCTCTCAGTCCCAAGCGCTCGCGAAACTCCGCCATCAATTCGTATCCGTTTCCGTCCGGAAGCCCGATGTCCGAAATCAGCAGATCGAACTCGCCTTCGCGCGCGAGCTCGCGCGCCTCGGTCGCATTGGCCGCCGAACGCACGTCGTATCGCCGCCGCGACAACAAATGCTGCAGCGCCGCTCGCGTCGCCGCGTGATCTTCCACCAACAGGATTCGGCCGAGACTCGCGCGGGCCGTCGTCGCCGGCTGCCCGCCCGCCACCCCCGGTGAAACAGGTTGCGTTGGCTCCGCATCCAGCAGCGGCAACTCCACCCGGAAGGTCGCTCCATGATCCCGCCCGCCGCTCCGAGCGGAAATCTTGCCGTGATGCAGTTCCACCACGCGCCGTGAAATCGCCAGCCCCAAGCCCAGTCCGCCAAAGCGATGCGACCCGCCATGCCCCGCGTGATCGCCCTGCGCAAACGCCTCGAACACCCGCTCCAACTCGGCCGGCGTGATGCCGATGCCCGTATCCGAAATCTCCACGATCACTTCCCGTCGTTCATGATCCACGCGGCTTTCGATCCGCACGCGGCCTTTCATCGGCGTGAACTTCCACGCGTTTTTCAGGATGTTCCAAAACACCTGTTGCAACCGCACCGGATCGCCGAGCACTCGCTGCGGCTCGGGTGACGACACCAGCGTCAACTCGATCTGTTTCGCCGCAAATTCCGCGCGCACCGTCGCCAGCGCGTCTTCCATCACCGTTCCCAGATCCGTGCGCCGCAGGTCCAGCGCGAGCTTCCCGCGCGTGATGCGCGTCAGATCCAGCAAGTCGTCAATCAACCGCGCCTCCAGCTCCACGCTCTTTCGAATCGTGTCGAAATCCGCGCGCGTCTGTGGCGACAGGTTCTCGTCTCCCGCCGCCTCGCTCGCCAGCAACAACACCGGACTGAGCGGCGTTCGCAGCTCATGCGAAAGCGCCGCCAGAAAATCGTCCTTCGCGCGTGACGCCGCCACCGCCTCGTCGCGCGCGCGCTCCAATTCCGTTTCCGCCCGCTTGCGCTGCGTGATATCGATCAGCACGACCACCAGCCCTGTGATCACGCCGTCCGCCGTCCGCTCCGGCACGAACACGATGTGCCCCCAACGCGGCGCGCCGTGTATCGGAATTTCCATTTCAAACTCCACCCGCTCCCCCGCGAGCGCCCGATCCATGTGCTCCCGCGCCCGCTCGTAAGTCTCTCTTCCCGCCACCTCCGACACGTGTTTTCCCACGATCTCCTGCGGCGACATGCCATAGCGTTCCGCGTAAGAGCGATTCACGAACCGGTAGCGATGGTGATGATCGAGCTGGGCCAGGAACACCGAGGCATGATCCGTCACCAGCCGCAGCTGCTCCTCGCTCGCGCGCAGCGCCCGCTCGGCCTGTCTCCGCTCCGTCACATCCACGAGGATGCACACCGCGCCGCGAACCGATCCGTCCTCCGCCAGCAGCGGCGTCGCACTGCCGTAAACCCACGTCGATGTTCCATCCGGAAACCGAAACTCCACGTCTTCGTTGAACACCGGCTCCTTCGTGCGAATCGCTTTCTGCAACGGCAGCTCGCTCTCGGAGATGCGTTTGCCGTTGCGAAACAACTCGATCTTCCGACTCGCGATCACCGTTTGCCCGTGCACCGCGAGATTTCCGCCGGGCGGGATCCGCATCATGGCATAGGCCGTCGCGTTGCCCGTCACCCGCGTGCATTCCGGATCGTGCGCCATCCAGATGCCCGCCGGCGCGACTTGCGTGAGGACTTCCAGTTCCTGCCGGCGCGCGCGCTCGGCATTGCGGCTCGCATGCATCGCCTGCTCCGCCTTTCGACGATCCTCGATGTCCACGCAGGATCCAATGTAGCCGGCGAACTCGCCGCCTTCTTCGCGCGGCACTCCGCGGC
This sequence comes from Verrucomicrobiota bacterium, assembly GCA_023426435.1. Classification (GTDB taxonomy): domain Bacteria; phylum Verrucomicrobiota; class Verrucomicrobiia; order Opitutales; family Opitutaceae; genus Opitutus. The sequence continues at coordinate 28,460 of JAFAAS010000114.1, forward strand.
TCAACAACCAGCGATACTCGTCGTCGTGACGCCGCAAACGATACTCCAGGCTGAACGGCTCGCGCGCGGCGAACGCCTTCTCGAAAGCCGCCCACGTCCGCTCCGCGTCATCGGGATGCACGTTCGCGAGCCAGCCTCGGTCCAATTCCTCCTCCAGGCTTCGGCCCACGAACTCAAGCCAGAGGCGATTGCACCACACACAGCGCTTCGCCGCATCCGTCATCCAGATCAACACCGGCGCGTTGTCCGCCGCCGTCCTGAACCGCTCTTCCGTCTCCCGGAGTTTCGCCGCCGCGCGTTTCCTTTCCGTGGCGTCGATCACCACGCCCAGCCCGCGTCCCGGCCGGCTTCCTTCCGCCTGCACGACCGTCGCAAACACATCCATCCATCCTTCCGTCCCGTCCTTTCGCCGAAACCGCCACTCGCCCGAAAATGAAGGTTCCTGGCCTCGCGTCAGTCTCGCCGCGACCGCTTCTCCCGTCGGCAAATCCTCCGCCGGCACCAACTGGCGCCAGTTGCGCCCCAGTAGCTCCTGCTGCGAAAACCCCAACAAGCGCGCCAGCGCCGCGTTCGCGCGCACGATCCTCCCGGTAAGATCGCACTCGAAGATTCCGACCGCGGCCTGTTCGAAAATCGCCCGATACCGTCCTTCCGCCGCGTTCACTCGCAGCGCGGATTCCCGGCGCACTTTCGCCAGATGCAGGTGCGCGCCCACCCGCGCGAGGAGCTCGCGCGCCCCGAAGGGCTTCGTCACGTAATCGTCCGCCCCCGTATCCATTCCTTCGATGCGCGCCTCCTCGCCCGCGCGCGCCGAGAGCAGCACCACCGGCGTCAAACGCGTGGCCGGATCCGCTCGCAACGCCTTCGTCAACGCAATCCCGTCCATCACCGGCATCATCACGTCCGTCAGCACGAGATCCGGCGACCATGTTCGCGCGATCTCCCGCGCTTCCTCGCCATTCGTCGCGGTGCGCACGTCGTAGTTCGCCGACAACAATCGGACCACGTAATCGCGCATGTCCGCGTTGTCGTCCGCCACGAGCACGCGCGGCCGCTGGCCTCCCGGCGCCGCCGCCGAAGCGGCCCGCGGTTCCGCCTCCTCGCGCATCCAACGCATCGACTCCTCGACAAACGCTTCGCCGCTGACGGCGGTCGAAGCGAGTTCGCGCGATGCCCCGATCTGCTCGGGAGGCAGATGCGCGCACCCGCGCGGAATCGACACGATGAAGGTCGAGCCCGCGCCCAACTCGCTCTCGAGCGTGACGTCTCCGCCATGCAGCTCCGCCAGGTCTTTCACCAGCGCCAGCCCGATTCCCGATCCTTCATGCGTCCGGCTGAACGCATTCTCGATCCGCTGAAAACGCTTGAACACTTCCCCGCGATGCTCGGGCGCGATTCCAGTTCCCGTGTCGCGCACGCGAAGCACGAACCGATCTCGCAACGCCTCCAGCTGCACCAGGATCTCGCCGCGCAGCGTGAACTTGTAAGCGTTCGACAACAGGTTGAAGACGATCTTCTCCCACATGTCGCGATCCACGTAAGCGGGCTCCGGCGCGCGCTCGCACGCCACGACGAGATGCAGCCCCGCTTTCTCGATCGCCGCCCGAAACACCGATGCCAGCTCCGTCGTGAGCTCCGCGAGGTCCACCGGCTCGAAACTCGCCCGCATGCGCCCGGCCTCGATCCGCGAAAAATCCAGCAGCGAGTTCACCAGCTTCAGCAGGCGCAACCCATTGCGATGCGCCACTTGCAGCTGGGTTCGCACGCGCTCCGGCAGCGGCGCGCCACGGTGCCCGTTCAACAAATCCTCCAGCGGTCCGAGCATCAACGTCAGGGGCGTGCGAAACTCGTGACTCACGTTGCTGAAGAAATCCGTCTTCGCGCGGTCCAACTCCGCCAACGCTTCCGCACGCCGCCGCTCTTCGGCATAGGCGCGCGCGTTCGACACCGCCGTCGCCACCTGTCCCGCCGCCAGCCCGAGAAAACTTCGATAGTCGTTGTCCAACGGTCGCCGCGGACTCGTCCCGCTGACCATGAAACCATACGGCATCGGATCTCCCGGTCGCACGATCGGCAGCACCATCGCCGCCTCGATCGGCTCCGGCCACGGACCCGCCTGCACTTCCCCAAACTGCGCCGTGAGTCCGCTGCGCACCTCCGGTTTTCCCGTCCTGACCGCCTCTCGAAAATTCCACGGATCGTCTCCTTCGACCGTCGCGAGGTTCACGCTTTCCGGCGCCAACGCGTCGATCCGTTCGACGCCCATCGCCTCCACCCGCCGCGCAGTCCGCCCATCTGCCTCCAACAAATAAAACACCGCGAAGGGCACGTCGTGCCGGTTCTCGCCCAACACCTCCGCCGCAATCCGACACGCCTGCTCCGCCGTCTTCGCCTCCGGCGCGCGAGCCCCCAGATCCCGCAGCGTCCGCAAGCGCCGCTCGCCCACCACTTGCGACGTCGTCTCCGTGATCGCGGTGAACACGCCGCCCACGCTCCCATCCTCGATGCGCGTCGGCGCAAACGAGAACGCAAAATAACATTCCTCGTTGTAGCCGTGCCGCCGCAACACCAGCAGGAGGTCGTCCGCCCACGACGCCTGTCCCGTCGTCTCGACGTTTTCCAGAATCGGCCGGATCACGCTCTCCCAGATTTCCGGCCAAACCCGAACGTAGCTCTCGCCCAACGCCCACGGATGCTTCGCTCCCACGATCGGCGCGTAAGCATCGTTGTAGAAATACAGCCGCTCCGGACCCCAGATGATGCAGATCGGATGACGCGACGCCAAACAGATGCTCAACGCCGTCCGCAAACTCTGCGGCCACGCTTCCACCGGACCGATCGCGCGCTTCGACCAGTCGATCGCCCGAAGAATCGCTCCCGCTTCTCCTCCGCCAAAAAAAGGATCGCTGGCCGCCGTCGACGCGCTCGTCACTCCGCGCGTTTTGTCCGTCGGCCGCTCCATCTCACACCGTCCTCACGCCCGCGCTCCCGCCGGAGATGGCAACACGAAGTAGAATTCCGATCCGCCTTCAGGCCGCGCGACGTAGCCGCATCGTCCTCCGTCCAGCTCGACCAACCGTCTCACGATCGGAAGTCCGAGTCCGCGCGGTGCTCCCGTTTCATGCAGACGGTGAAACGGATGAAAAAACGTCTCGGGCTTCCCACCCGCCATCGTTCCGCTGTCCTTCACCCAAAACCGCAAACCTCCGTCGCTCGCCGCCCAGCCGACATCGATCTTCACATTCGCTCCCGCGTGCTGCAGCGCATTGCGCAACAGATTCGTCCACACCGCCTCCATCCACGCTTGGTGCCCCACGACTTCCGGCCACTCGTTCGGCTGCTGCAACGTCGCGCCCGCCTTCACCAACGCATGCTCGATCCGCTGAAACGCCGCCCAAAACGCATGGCTCATCTTGAAGCGCTGCGCCGGCTCGCGCGACACCGCCGCTTTCGCCACGAAGCTCATGCGTTCGATCAATTTCACCAGCCCATCCGTCGAATCGAGAATCGGCTGCGTGAGCGGCACATTTTGCGGCGCATCGTCCGCAAGGATTTCGCGCAACATCTCCGTCGTCGTCACGATCCCGCCGAGCGGCGTCCGCAAATCGTGCGCCACACGAAACCCAAAGGTCCCCATGTCGCCGCGCAGCCGCGCGTTCTCCCGCCGCAACCGATGCTGCGCCAGCACACTGCGGAAAACCCGCTCCACCAACGCCGCCTGCCATTCTTCCCGCGACACCACTTCCGCCGCTTCCGCCCCCGCAATCGCCGGCGGCGCCCCAAAAATCACGATCGCCCAGCGCGGCAATCCTCCCGCATCCAGCGCCTGCTGCGCCTTCGCCAGCGTATCCGCATCCGGGTTGTTCAACAGCAACAACTCCTCGCCGCGATCCCCCGCCGGAGGAGCCTCGTCGAGCGACGCGATTGCCTGCACCGCCACGCCGGGAAACGCGAGTTGCGCCGCCTGCGCCGCCACCGCGGCGAAATCCGAATCGTTGCCCCAACGCAGAATGGGAGAAATCAGTGAAGCTGTGGCCATGTTCATCCGAGAAAGGGGGGTCGCGCGCTTGCCGGCGCACGACGAAAGGTCGCTTCGCCCGGCAGCCCGCCGGCTCCGCAGGACACGAAGCGACAGGTGCGGCAACGTTGCGTCGCGGTCATCGTCGCGACAACGCCGTTTTGCGTCAAAGCCTGCAGCTGTAACCGCGTGCCGCATTCATCCGGTGCCAAACTGCTCCCGCACAATCTTCAACGCCGGCTCCTGCAGCCCCGTCGAACTCCAACAGAGGTCGCGCTCCACCTCGCAATCGATGCCCGCATCAAAGGCCGAAAATACCACGCCCAGCACGCACGCATCCGTGTCCACGCCGCAAACGAGCGCTTTCTTGATCCCCGCCGCCTTCAACCGCTCGATGGCATCCGCATCGAGCCCATAACCGCGTTTCTCGATCACGATGTCGTCCGGCCCCGTCTCGATCACGAGCTCCGTCTCCGGCAACCCGCGCATGCACGAGGTGCGCTTCAACTTCCGATAAAACAAGGTCTCCGGATCGTTCACGAATTTCGTGAACACGCGCCGGGGAAACGTTTTCGCGCGTTCCTCGATCTTGCGGATCAGTTCTTCGGGAATCGGAAAAGCTTTTTGCAGGTCGACGATGATGATGGCGTCCATGGGCGAAGATGAAAAAGCGCCTGAGAGCGAAAAGCTCAGGCGCAGGGGACGAAAACAGCGGGGCCATCATAGACCCAGCCACACCGCGATGTTCCCGGCAGTTTATCGGGTCCGCACGCGCCCGATCGGTCGCGCGCGCTCCGAACCCGCGCCCGTCGACCTTGTCCCTCGCTCGATGCCCACCGCCGCCACGCCCGCCACCGAACCGCCCGCCGTTTACGACGTCGCGATTGTCGGCGGCGGCCCCGCCGGCCTCAACGCCGCCCTCGTCCTCGGCCGCTGCGGACGCCGCGTGCTCGTCTTCGATTCCGGCAAGCCCCGCAACGCCCACTCGCGCGCACTCCACGGCTATCTCACGCGCGACGGCACGCACCCAATCGAGCTCCGCGCCCTCGGCCGCCAACAACTCGACGCCTATCCGTCCGTCGAAATCCGCGACCTCGAGATTCGCACCATCTACCGCCGTGAAAACCGTTTCGAACTGATCCCCGTTTCCGATCCGCCCGTGTCCGCGCGCATCGTTCTCCTCGCCACCGGCCGCATCGATCACGTCCCGCCCAAACCCGGGTTCTCCACGTTCTACGGCCACGGCGTTTACCACTGCCCGTATTGCGACGGCTGGGAACACCGCAACGAGCCCATCGTCATCCACGGCCACGGCGAAAACGCCTTCGATCAAGCCCTGCTCCTCCTCGTTTGGAGCCGCAACGTCGTCATCTGCAGCGACGGACCCGCCCGCTTCACGCCCGCCCAAACCGAAAAACTCCGCGCCAACGGCATCCGTTTCGTCGAATCCGAAATCCTCGAGCTCCGCGGCGACGCCGAAGGCATGCTCGCCGAGGTCGCGTTCCGTGACCGCGATCCGCTTCCATGCCGGGCGTTGTTCTTCTGCTCCGACTGCGAACAAAAATCCGAACTTCCCGAAAACCTCGGCTGCGAACTTGACGACGAAGGCTCCGTCAAATGCAACGGCCACGCCGCCACCAACGTCCCCGGCCTCTACGTCGCCGGCAACGTCCGCGGCGGCATCCACCTCGCCATCGTCGCCGCCGCCGAAGGCGCGGAAGCCGCGATCGCCATCAACCGCGCCCTCCACGAAGCCGACCTCCGCTAGCTCGCCAAAACGTTTGCCATTCCAAGCGAAGCGAAGATTCCAGGCCTTCGTTTCGATCCGTATGATAAACCAGCAAATCGTGTCATTCTGAGCGCAGCGAAGAATCCACGGCGACATCCGCCGCGTCCACACCCCCACCTCATGTCGTTTTCTGTCCGCACCTTTCACGCCTTCCTCACGGTAACACTCTCCGGGTTTATCGCTGCCACATCAGCCCAATCCGCCACTCCCGCCCCCGAGCAACTCGCCCCGCTCACCGTCACCGCCGTTCGCGCCCTCGACGCCGCCACCCCCGTCCCATTCGCCACCACCACGGTCGACGCCGACACGCTCCGCCGCTCACCCAACATTTCCGTCGACGGCGCTCTCCGCGGCATCGCCGGTTTCAGCCTTTTCCGCCGCACCGACAGCCTTGTCGCCCATCCGACCGCGCAAGGCGTTTCCCTCCGCGGACTCGGTCCGAGCGGCGCGAGCCGTTCGCTGATCCTCCTCGACGGCGTTCCGCTCAACGATCCCTTCGGCGGTTGGGTCGCCTGGTCCAAAGTCCCGCGCGAATCGCTCGCCGCGATCGAACTTGTCCCCGGCGCCGGCGGCACCGCCTGGGGCAACGCCGCCCTCGGCGGCGTGATCCAGCTCTTCACCGAGTCTCCCGACACACCGCGCCAGCGCTTCGCCGCGCGTGCTGGAAGTTTCGATACGTGGGACGTCGAAGCCCAACTCGCCGCGCCCATCGGCAACGGCTCCGCCCAATTCCTCGGCCGCACGTTCTCCACCCACGGCTATTTCACCGTCGCACCCGAACGGCGCGGCTCGATCGATACGCGCGCCGCCAGCCGCGCCCGCTGGGGCACGTTGCGCTTCCGCCAGCCATTCGGCCCCGACGAAAACACCGTCGCCACACTCACCGTCCGCCGCTTCGCCGAAAACCGCGCCAACGGCACGCCTTACCAACAAAACACCACCGACGAATCCTTCGCCTCCATCGCACTCGATTCGCGCATGTCCGAATCCTTCCGTTGGAACGCCACCGCCTACGCCCAAAGCCAGTCCTTCACCAGCACCTTCAGCTCCGTCAACGCCACCCGCACCGCCGAAACGCCCGCGTCGAATCAATTCGACGTCCCCGCCACCGCCATCGGCGCCGCGTGGGTAGGGGAGTGGTCCCCCGATCAAAACGCCCTCACCACCTTCGGCGTCGACGCCCGCGATGTCCGCGGCGAAACCCGCGAGGAATCCGCTTACTCCAACGGCGTCTTCACCCGCCAGCGCTACGCCGGCGGACGCCAAACCATCGCCGGCGCCTTCGTCATGCACAGCCGCACCGTCGCGCCCGACCTCCGCGTCGCCGTCGGCATCCGCGCCGACACCTGGCACGAGTCCGACGGACACCGCCGCGACTACCTCAACGCCGCTCCCGCCGGCGACGAACGTTTCCCTTCGCGCCGCGGCGAAGCGCTCAGCCCATCCGCCGGACTTTCCTACGACGTATCCGAAAACCTGCGACTCCACGCCGCCGCCCAGCACGCCTTCCGCCGCCCCACGCTCAACGAGCTCTATCGTCCGTTCCGCGTCGGCAACGTCATCACCGACGCCAATCCCGCCCTTCGCACCGAAACCGTCACCAGCGGCGAACTCGGCCTCACCTTTCGCTCGCTCGACGCTTCGAAGCTCACCCTCGACGCCACCGTCTTCTGGAACGAACTCCGCGACGCCGTCGGCAACGTCACCATCGCCGAAGGTCCCGGCACCTTCCCCGGCATCGGCTTCGTTCCCGCCGGGGGCGAGGGCCGCCGCCGCCTCAACCTCGATCGCACCCGCGTCCGCGGCCTGTCCTTGTCCGGCGAATACGCGTTCTCCGACGCCCTCTCGTTTCACGCCAACTACCTCTACAACGACGCCACCATCACGCGCGCCTCCGTCGCCCCGCACCTCGCCGGCCTCCGCCTCGCGCAGGTCCCGCGCCACACCGCCTCCGCCGGCCTCACGTTCAACCTCAACCGCGTCACCCTCTCCCCGCGCCTCCGCTACCTCGGCGCCCAGTTCGAAGACGACCAAAACACCCTCCGCCTCGCCCCCGCCACCGTCGTCGATCTCTCCCTCACCGCGACGCTCACCCAAAACCTCGAACTCTTCGCCACCGCCGAAAACCTTTTCGACGAACGCATCGAGACCGGCCGCTCCTCCGACAATCTCTTCAACCTCGGCACCCCGCGCCTCCTCCTCTTCGGCCTCCGCCTCACCTACTGAGCCCCGCGCCCCCCGCTCCCCCCGCGCCCCCTCCGACCCTCCGCTCCCTCCGCTCCCTCCGCTCCCTCCGCGCCGCGCCCCGCCGTGCCGTGCCGCGCCGCGCCGCACCGGATCTCCCGTCCTACGATCGCCCATCTCGCGACCGCCCCTCTCGCCCACAGTGTCACCCAATAGGTGACAGTCTCCCCGAGCGCCCCCCTGGCAAAGTGTCACCTATTAGGTGACATTACGATTAGTTCCGACCGTTCTGCTCGCGTCAATTTCACGCGTAAATCGCACGGCTGAAATCGTCTGCACGCGTGTCCGTTTTTCCACTACGCGGCGCCTTGCCGTCCGCGCCCGCCGCACCACGTTGCGAGCCCGCAATGGACCTGCAGCAGAAGCTCACCATTCTCGCCGACGCCGCCAAATACGATGCTTCCTGCGCCAGCAGCGGCACCACGTTGCGCAACTCCCGCGAATCCGGCGGCATCGGCTCCACCACGCCTTCCGGCATCTGCCACAGCTACACGCCCGACGGCCGCTGCGTCTCCCTGCTCAAAATCCTTCTCACCAACTTCTGCACCTACGACTGCCTCTATTGCGTAAACCGCGTTTCCAGCGCCGTTCCGCGCGCCCGTTTCACCCCCGACGAGGTCGTCAAACTCACCCTCGATTTCTACCGCCGCAATTACATCGAAGGCCTCTTCCTCAGCTCCGGCATCATCCGCAATCCCGACTACACGATGGAGCAAGTCGTCGCCGTCGCGCGCACGCTTCGCGAGGTCCACGGCTTCAAGGGTTACATCCACCTAAAAACCATTCCCGAAGCCTCGCAGGCGCTCATCGACGAAGCCGGCCGCTGGGCCGATCGCATCAGCATCAACGTCGAGCTCCCCACGCCGTCCGACCTCCAACACCTCGCTCCCGAGAAAAACCAGGCGCGTATCGAAACCGCCATGACAGCGATTCGAGCCCGCATCGATCAATCGAAAGCCGAGCGCGCCGAAAGCCCGAAAGCCCCGTCGTTCGCTCCCGGCGGCCAAAGCACGCAGATGATCGTCGGCGCGACCGACGCCTCCGACGCCACCATTCTCTCCCGCGCGTCCAGCCTCTACGACCGCCAGCGCCTTCGCCGCGTTTACTACTCCGCGTTCAGCCCGATCCCCGACGCCTCCCGCAAACTCCCGCTCACCGCGCCGCCGCTCGTCCGCGAACATCGCCTCTACCAGGCCGACTGGCTGATGCGTTTCTATGAATTCCGCGTCGACGAAATCACCACCGTCGCCGCGCCCAATCTCGATCTTTCCGTCGACCCGAAACTCAGCTGGGCCTTGCGCAACCGCCAGCACTTCCCGGTCAACCTCAACCGCGCCCCGCGCCACCTGCTGCTCCGTGTGCCGGGCCTCGGCGTCAAAACCGTCGACCGCCTCCTCCAAACCCGCCGCTGGCACACGATCCGCCTCCACGATCTCACGCGTCTCCGCGTCTCGTTGAAAAAAGTCATGCCGTTCATCGAGACCGCCGACCACCATCCGCAACGCGGCGTGCTCGAAGACGAAAACATCCGCGCCCGCTTCGCCGCTCCGCTCGAACAACTCGATCTTTTCGCCACCGCGTCGACCGCCAGCACGCTGACGACCGAGTTCTGATCTTTCGCCCCGCCTTCGCTCCCGATGACCGAGCTCGCGTTCGACGGCACGTTTGCCGGTTGGAAAACCGTCGCCCGCCACGCTCTCGCGCAACACCTCGCGCCGCCCGACGTCCGCTGGATCGATCGCCGCTCTCAACAATCCGAACTCACCCTCGCGTCCGCCGATCTCACGTTCGCCCCGACCGGCGCCACCACGCCCGCCTTTCGCGTCCCGCGCGACTTCCTCACACTCGCCCGCCACGTCAGTTGCCACCGCGACGAATCCCGCTGGCCGCTCCTTTATCGCGTGCTCTGGCGGCTCACCCACGGCGAACCGCACCTGCTCGAAATTCCTCTCGATCCCGACATCGCCGCGCTCAACTCGATGGCGAAAGCCGTCCGCCGCGAAATCCACAAAACCCACGCCTTCGTCCGTTTTCGCGAGGTCAACACCGACACCGGCCCGTGGTTCGTCGCCTGGTTCGAACCACACCACCACATCCTCGAACCCGCCGCGCCGTTCTTCGTCGATCGGTTCGCCGCCATGCGCTGGTCGATCCTCACGCCGGAGCAATGCGCACACTGGGACGGCTGCGCGCTCACTTTCACCGCCGGCGTCGATCGCAACGCCGCCCCCGCCGCCGACGCCGCCGAAGACCTCTGGCGCGCGTATTACTCCAGCATCTTCAACCCCGCCCGCGTCAAAGTCGCCGCCATGCTCAGCGAGATGCCGCGGCACTACTGGAAAAATCTCCCCGAAGCCGCCGCCATCCCGTCACTCCTCGCCGAAGCCGCCCCTCGCGCCACCGCGATGATCGCCGCCAGCGAAGCGCAACGCGTTCACCCCACCGATTTTTCCACCGCATCCGTTCCGCTCACGTCCGACCTCGCGCTTCTCCGCGACGCCGCCGCGACCTGCCGCGCCTGCCCACTCTGGCGCAACGCCACCTGCACCGTTTTCGGCCAAGGCCCGGCGCGCGCGCGCATCTTCGTCGTCGGCGAACAACCGGGCGATCAGGAAGACCGCACCGGCCAGCCTTTCGTCGGTCCCGCCGGACAGCTCTTCGATCGCGCGCTCCGCGCCGCCGAGATCGACCGCGACGCGCTCTACGTCACGAACGCCGTGAAACACTTCAAGTGGGAGCCCCGCGGCAAACGCCGCCTCCATCAAAAACCCAACGCCCGCGAAATCGCCGCCTGCCGCCCGTGGCTCGAAGCCGAACTCCGCGCCGTCCAACCCGAACTCATCGTCTGTCTCGGCGCGACCGCCGCCCAATCCGTCCTCGGCACCTCCATCCGCGTCACCGAACAACGCGGCCAACGCCTCCCCACGCTCTTCAACGCCCCCGCTCTCATCACCGTCCACCCGTCCTCGCTCCTCCGACTCCCCGCCGACGCCGACCCCACCGCCGCGTTCGACTCCTTCGTCTCCGACCTCCGCCAGATCAAAGGGTAGGGCGCGTTGTCCCAACGCGCCGCTCCC
>JAFAAS010000169.1 GCA_023426435.1 Verrucomicrobiota bacterium
GGTTGAGGGGGAGTGATGAAGCGGCGGCCGGATATTTTGTGGATCGTGACGACGCAGTGGAGGGCGGGAGCGTGCGGATTTGCGGGGGATCTGAATGCGCGGACCCCGTGGCTGGATCGCCTCGCGGCGGAGAGCGTGGATTATACGCAGGCGGTGACGCCGCATCCCTTCGGGCCGTTTGCGCGGGCGGCGTTGTTGACGGGAGTGGAATCGCCGGAGAACGGCGTGCGGGAGTATTTCGATCCGCTGCCGACCGGAGCGCGAACGATTGCGCACGAGATGAACGCGCGGGGGTATGCGACGGCGTTTTTTGGGAAGTGGCATTTGGCGCGGCGGGATCCGGAGGCGGCGCTGGTGGGAGAGGCGCATGCGCGGATGGTGGTGCCGGAGGAGGCGCGGGGCGGGTTTGGTTTTTGGGAGGGGTTCGAAAGCGGGTTTTTGTTGAACGATCCCTGGTTGCACGGGACGCGGCTGGCGGAGCCGACTCGGTTTGAAGGGTATCAGAGCGAAGTCGGTTGCGGGCGGGCGGCGGGGTGGGTGGGGGAGCGAGCGGGACGCAGTGAAGAGAGCTGGTTTTGTGTGGTGAGTTTGGAGGCGCCGCATCCGCCGTATGATGCGGCGGTGCCGGCGGGCGTGGAGCGACGCAGCGCGCGAGACGTGGTGCTGAATGCGAATGTGCCGCGCGGCGGCGAGATCGAGGAAAAGGCGAGGCGGGAGCTGGGGGGCTATTACGCGCATATCGAGGCGACGGATACGGCGATCGGGAGGATGCTCGCGGCGATGGAGAAGGCGGCAGAGCGGAGCGGACGGCGCCGGCCGATCGTGGTGTTCACGAGTGTGCACGGGGATATGCACGGGGCGCATGGGTTGTTCCGCAAAGGCTGGCCGCAGGAAGAGTCGGTGCGGGTGCCGTTGTTGGTGCGCAGTGCGGAAGCGGGCGCGGCGAAGCGGAGCGATCGCGCGGTGTCGTTGACGGAGTTGGTGGCGGCGACGACGGCGTGGGCGGATGGGCGGGAAGATGAGTTAGGGCGGCGGGAGTTTAGTCGGATCTCGATGCCCTCGGTGGTGGCGTTGCCGCATCAGTGCGATCGTGTGTGGAAAGGCGTGCGGACGAAGCAGCGGAAGCTGGTGTTGAAGGCGGACGGGAAGCCGTGGTTGTTGTTCGATCTAGAACAAGATGCGGGAGAGACACGAAATCTGGCGGGCGACGCGGCGTGGCGGAAGGAAATGGAACGATTGAAGGCGTGGGGGGAGGGAGCTGCGGGCTGAAACACCGTGCTACCTCGCGCCGAGGAGGCGGGCGGGGAGGAAGAGGATCGCTTTGATGAAGGCGAAAGTGGCTTCAATCGCGGCGAAGAGGAGACGGAACGGAAGGGCGAGGAGCCAGACGAACGGGGCCAGGATCAAGGCGAGGAGCGCGAGCGGCCAGCAGAGAACGAGGAGGAGGCACCAGAGGAAGAAGATCGTGACGGTTTTCATGGTGGAAGCGTGAAAGAAAAACACGGAAGGGCGGCCGAAGTTGCGAACGGGGGCGGAGAGGAGACTGCGTTACGGGGCGAGGAGGGTGGCGAGTTTTTGGCAGGTGTTGAGGTTGCGCATGGTGGAGTTGGGAAGTTTGAGGCGTTTTGTTTCGGGAAGCTCCCAGACGGTGGACGCGCTCATGCGTCCGCGGGTGAGCCAGTAGAATTCGCGGCCGATGACGCGGAAGGCGTCGTAGTCGGTGCGGATGGATTCGAGTTGGCGGGCGTCGGCGGGGCGGGGTTTTTCTTTGAGAAAGACGACGTTGATGGTGTGGGTGTCGGATTCCATCTCGGCGCGGGAAAAGGGCTGCGCGGTGGCGACGGCGGACATTTCTTCGGCGGAGCGGAGGAAGGTGTCGACGGGGTAGCCGAGGGTTTGGGCGAGGTGTTGTTCGATTTTGGATTCGAGTTTGGCGGGGTCGCGGGTGGAGGTTTCGAAGAGGACATTGCCGCTGGCGATGAAGGTGGAGACGCGGCGGAATTTGAGGGCTTCGAAGTGGGCGCGAAGGGCGTCCATTTTGACGCGGCGCTTGCCGAGATTGATGCCGCGGAGGAGGGCGACGTAGGGCATGGGGCGGGGAAGAGGGAAGTGAAAGTGAAAGTGAGAGTGAAAGTGAGAGTGAAAGTGAGGGTGGTGCGAGGGCTTCGGGTTTGACGGGGCGAGGGGCGCGTGAGGTGGTGTGGGATGTCGACGCCGCAGGAGCAGAATTTTTTGGACTACAAACGGGCTGAGAAAAAGGCGCTGGAAATCATGCGCGAGATGAAAGCGACAACGCCGAAGAAGCCGGACATCGAAGTGGCGCTGTTGGTGGCGATCTTCGAATTGCACAAAGGGTCGTTGCCGGCGGAGACGGTGGCGTCGATCGTGCAAGGGCATTTGAAGCAGTTGCTGCCGTTTTACGCGGGGAAGAATGCGGGGGCGTGAAGTGGGAAGTTGCGCGACGAGCGCGCAACCTACGGCGGTGAGCGAGGGGGCACTCGAAATATTTTTCTAAGAACCGCGTCGATCATGCGTAGTGATAAGCGGAACCCCATGGGCCACGAATCACTGAAAGGAGGGGCGCAGATCGATGAGAATGTCGGATTTTTGGAACGCACGTTCGCGGAGCAGCGGATGCCGCTTACGCGGTATGCGGCGCGGTTGCTCGGCGATCCGGATCGGGCGCGAGACGTGGTGCAGGATACGTTCGTCAAGCTCATGGCGCAGCCGGCGGAGTCGGTCGACGGGCATGCGGTGGAGTGGTTGTTCACGGTGTGTCGGAATCGCGCGATGGATGTGTTGCGAAAGGAAGGGCGTTTGACGCGGTTTGCGGAAGGACAGGCGGAGCGGGTGCGAGCGGAGGAGCCGCGGCCGGGGCGGTTGTTGGAGCGGGAGGAGACGCAGGCGGCGGTGTTGCGATTGATCGAGCGGTTGCCGCCGAATCAGCAGGAGGTGGTGCGGCTGAAGTTTCAGAATGGTTTTAGCTACAAGGAAATCAGCCGGATCACCGAACTGTCGGTGGGGAATGTGGGTTTTTTGATCCACACGGCGGTGGCGAAATTGCGCGCGGAGTTTGCGGCGCAGAAAGCGTGAAACGGGAGGAAAACCACAGGGGCACGGAGACACGGAGGACGAAGAACGAGGCGAATCAGATGAGCGAAAACGAACGATTTCAGGACGACCCGCAGTTGACGGCGTATGCGTTGGGGGAACTCGAAGGTGACGAGCGCGCGTCGGTGGAAGCGCGCTTGCGGAGCGATGCGGCGGCGCGGGCGGTGGTGGAGGAGATTCGTGCGGCGGCGGCGACGTTGGAGCGGGCGTTGAGTGGCGAGGCGGCGGGTGAAGAAGCGCGGGAGGCGGAGAAAGCGAGCGATCCGTATCGGCGGGAGAAACGCGGGCGCGTGCTGGGATTTCCGCAGGTGTATTATGTGATCGGCGGGCTGGCGGCGGCGTGTTTCGCGTTGGTGGTGGCGTTGCAGGAGCCGTATGAGCCGGTGAAGGGGCGGAAGGGAAAAGTGTATCATGAGGTGTCCGTCGATTCGCTGGCGGTGGCGATGCCCAGCGTGGCGCTGCCGGTGGCGGCGAGTGTGTCGCTGGGGGAGGCGGAACAAGGATCGGCTCCGCGACCGCCCTCGCCGCCCTCGCTGCTGGCGGGTGGATTGATCGAGCAATCGAAGCAATTGGCGAAGGCGGGCTTGATCGGCAGGCCGCGGATGATGGCGGAGGATTTTTATGATGTGCCGCTTGGAACGCCGGTGATTGCGGGCGAGCCGCAATTCGCGGCGTTGAAGGATGAAGGCGCGGCGGTTGGCCCGCTGACGGCGGAGTTTGTGCGCGATGCGGTGAGAGCGAGTGCGCGCAGACCGGCGATCCAAGACGTGAGCGGCGAAGATACGGACGGGATGTTCGCGCCGGTTCTGTTTCAGGTTGCCCCGAAGGCGCGGCGCGGAGGCGTGGCGGGAGTGGAGCGGGCGAGCAAGGCGGAGGCTTATGCGTATCGGCGGGAGAGTGAATTTCTCGCGGCGCGGGAGAATCCGCTTTCGACCTTTGCGGCGGATGTGGACACGGCGAGTTATGCGAATGTGCGGAGGTTGATCGAGGCAGGAAGGAAGCCGCCGGTGGATGCGGTGCGGATTGAGGAGATGGTGAACTATTTTCCGTATCGCTATGAAGGACCGGCGGCGGAGGACGATTCGCGCGGTGAGGGCATCGCGCCTCCCTTGGCGGCGAATATCGAGGTGGCGGAGGCGCCGTGGGCGACGGGGCATCGGTTGGTGCGGATCGGATTGAAAGGGCGGGCGGTCGTCGCGGCGGAGCGTGGGGCGGCGAACCTGGTGTTTTTGTTGGATGTGTCGGGATCGATGGAAGCGGCGAATAAGCTGCCGCTGGTGAAGGAATCGATGCGGCTGTTGTTGAAGCGGCTGCGGACGGACGATCGCGTGGCGATCGTGACGTATGCGGACGGGAGCGGCTTGGCGTTGGCGTCGACGCCGGTGTCGGAGGAACGCGAAATCCTGGCGGCGATCGATGGATTGGTGGCGGGCGGGGGGACGAATGGAGCGATGGGGATCGAGCTCGCGTATGATGTGGCGAAGGCGAACTTCGTGGAAGGTGGGATCAATCGCGTGGTGTTGTGCACGGACGGGGATTTCAACGTCGGCGTGACAGGCGAGGGTGAACTCGTGCGGCTGATCGAAGAGAAGGCAGAGACGGGGGTGTTTTTGACGGTGCTGGGTTTTGGGATGGGCAACTTGAAGGACTCGCTGTTGCAACAGGTCGCCGACCGCGGGAACGGCCGTTATGGATATGTGGATACGCGTCGGGAGGCGGAGAAGCTGCTGGTGGAGCAGGCGACGGGAACGCTGTTGACGATCGCGAAGGACGTGAAGCTGCAGGTGGAGTTCAACCCGGCGCAGGTGTTGGCGTATCGACTCATCGGTTACGAAAAGCGCGCGCTGGCGAAGGAGGATTTTGCGAACGACAACGTGGACGCGGGCGAGATCGGCGCGGGGCATGCGGTGACGGCGTTGTATGAAGTGGTGCCGGCGGGCGCGCGAGAGACGATGGAAGCGGGGGAGGTGGAGGAGCTGGGGTATGCGCCGCGGCGGGCGAATGTGGAGGTGCCGCGCGGCGTGGCGGACGAGTTGTTGACGGTCAAAGTGCGTTACAAGGAGCCGGCGGGAGAGGTGAGCCGGAAGGTGGAATTTCCGGTGAAGGACGGCGGGGCGGCGTTTGCGGACGCGAGCGGGGATTTCAAGTTCGCGGCGGCGGTGGCGGCGTTCGGGATGGTGCTGCGAGATTCGGAGCACAAAGGGACGGCGACGTGGGCGTCGGTGGAAGAATGGGCCGAGGCGGGGCTGAGTTACGATCCCGGCGGGTATCGGGCGGAGTTCGTGGAGCTGGTGCGGGCGGCGCGGGTGTTGTGAGCGGGCTGCGCGCAGCGGCGCGCAGAAGCTCCAAGGACCAAGATCCAAGCTCCACAGAAGAATCAGGCTTCAAACTCCAATGGGACGTTAGTGTCGTGTCCCGCAGGAAACCTCGATAATTCGGGGCACCTAACAGCGGTTGTCATTCTTCGCTGCGCTCAGAATGACAGCCATCATTTGCCATTCGAATTCCTAACGTTACTTGCGGGACACGACATTAGAGCGTTTTCAGAAAAACTATAGCCCTTCAGGTGAACCACAGAGGCACAGAGGCACAGAGGCACGGAGAGATCCCGTGGCCTTCCTCTATGTGCTCGGTGCCTTTGTGGTTAAAATCGGGTTTTCCGATTCGGCCAACGGCCATGACATTATTGAATATGCATAGTTGGGAGGCTTTCGGTCTATGGCGCTGCAAACGGTTTTGTAGCCGGCCCGGTGGAGCGGAAAACCGATTTGAACCTCGGAGAGACGGAGGCACGGAGCCGATCCCACCTGCTGTGTGGGCCTTTGTGGTTCACCACGATGCCCGTTCTACGGCAGCCCGCGAAAGCTTCCGAACGAGCAAGCGGGCTCACTCTGCGCTGGCGGGTTTTGGAGCCTGGAGTTTGCGCCTTCTCTGGAGCTTGGATCTTGGCGCTTGGATCTTCCGCGCCCTTAGCCGGACTCGTGCAGTTGATCGGGTCGGATCGAGGGATCTCGGCGGCCATACGGTGCCCTCCTCACCTCGACGGGCTTCATTCAGCCCGCCTTCGGTTCGTCGTTCACCGTCTGGTTCGCCGATCT
>JAFAAS010000139.1 GCA_023426435.1 Verrucomicrobiota bacterium
CGATGGACTCGTCGCGGGCCGTGACCGCGAGAGAAGCGGGTTTAGGCGTGTCGGGATGAGTCGCGGCGAGCCAGCGGCCCATGCCGGCAACGGCGGCCATGAAGATCGCGACGCCGGCGAGAACGGCGAGAAGCGCGAGCCACTGATTGCCGAACAGAGGCGCTGGGGCGGCGGCGAGAAAGGTCGGTGACATGGATGAAGAGGAAGACCCTGCGCTCCCGCGCAGGGTAACGTTTGGTTCAGAGCGGAATGTTGCCGTGCTTTTTCGGCGGACGGGTTTCGCGCTTCGAGAGCGAGTTGCGCAGCGCCATTGCAACGATCCCGCGAGTCTGGGCGGGCTCGATGACATCGTTGATCATCGCCTTGGCGGCGGCCTCGTAGGGCGAGGAGAACTTCTCGCGGTATTCCTGCGCGAGCTGCGCGGCCTTCTTCTTCGGATCCGGGGCGGCGGCGATTTCCTTTTTGAACAGGACGCTGACCGCGCCCTCGGCGCCCATCACGGCGATCTCAGCGGTGGGCCAGGCGTAAACGGCATCGGCGCCCATGTCGCGGCTGCACATCGCTAGATACGCGCCGCCGTAGGCCTTGCGCATGATCACGGTGATCTTCGGCACGGTGGCCGCGGCGTAAGCGAAGAGCATCTTGGCGCCGTGGCGGATGATGCCGCCGCGCTCCTGCTGGACGCCGGGCATGAAGCCGGGGATGTCGACGAGCGTGACCACGGGGATGTTGAACACATTGCAAAGTCGGATGAACCGCGCGCCCTTGTCGGACGAATCGATGTCGAGCGTGCCGGCTTTCACGGCCGGCTGATTGGCGATGATGCCGACGACGATGCCCTGTATCCGGCCGAAGCCTACAACGATGTTGCGGGCGAAATCCTTCTGGACCTCGAGGAAGTCGGCGTGATCGACGAGCAGCTCGATGACCTTGAGGACATCGAGCGGAGCCTTCGAATCCTCGGGCACGAGCGCGTTCATGCGTTCGTCGAGCTCCATGGTGACCGCCGGAGTCGGTTTGTGCGGCGGATCCATGATGTTGTTCGACGGGAGGAAGCTCAGGAGCTTGCGCGCAATGGCGAAGGCGTGGCGGTCGTCGTCGGCGACGAAGTGAATGTTGCCGGAAATCGACGCGTGTGCGGTGGCACTGCCGATGTCGTCCATCGTGGTGGTCTGGCCGGTGGCGGCCTTGATCACCTCGGGACCGCAGATGAACATCTGCGCGTTCTTCTTCGTCATGATGATGAAGTCGGTGAGGGCGGGCGAGTAGGCGGCGCCGCCGGCGCACGGACCGGCGATGATGGAGATCTGCGGCACGACGCCGGAGAGCAGGACGTTGCGGAAGAAGATCTGGCCGTAACCGGACAGGGCGTCGTCGCCCTCCTGAATGCGCGCGCCGCCGGAGTCGTTGATGCCGATGAGCGGCATGCCGGCTTCCATGGCGTAGTCCATGAGATCGCAGACCTTCTTGGAGTGGATGCGGCCGAGAGCGCCCCCGCCGACGGTGAAATCGTGGCTGAAGCAGGCGACTGGGCGGCCATCGATGTAGCCGACGCCGGTAACGACGCCATCGCCGGGGAAGGATTTCTTTTCGAGCCCGAAGTGGTGGCAGTCGTGTTCGGCGTGCATGCCGGACTCGAGAAAGCTGCCGGCCTGGAAGAGAGCTTCGATGCGTTCACGGGCGGTGAGCAGCCCCTTTTTTTTGCGCTCGGCAATTTTGTCGGGGCCACCGCCGGCGGAGGCCGCGGCGCGACGTTTGTGCAGCTCTTCGAGCAGGGCAGGTGAGATGGCCATGGTGAAAGTGGGGTTGAGGGAGCCGGTTATTTTGAAATCGGGGCGCAGAACTCGGTGAGCACTCCGTGAGTCGACTTGGGGTGGAGGAAGGCGACGAGTTTTCCGCCGGCGCCCTCGAACGGCTTTTCGTTGATAAGGCGGCAGCCGTTGGCGGCGGCCTGGCCGAGCTGAGCGACGATGTCGGTGGTGCCGAACGCGACGTGGTGAATGCCCTCGCCGTTTTTCTCGATGAACTTGGCGATCGGGCTCTCGGGCGACGTGGGCTCGAGCAATTCGAGGTGAACCTCGCCGACGGTGAAGAATGCGGTGCGGACCTTCTGCGAAGGGACTTCTTCGCGGTGCTCGCACACGAGACCGAGGGTTTTTTCGTAGTGCGGAATCGCTTCGTCGAGTGAACGGACGGCGATGCCGAGGTGGTCGATTTTGGTGATCATGTCGGTGGGCCTAATGACGCGTCGAGCGTCGGCTCAGTATGCCGGATGGGGATCGGGGCGGCATCGCATGTCTTGCCTAATTATAAGCGTTCCTTGGCAAGATCTGCGGAGCAGCGGAAGTGATGAAAAACTAGAGTGGGTCATCGCTAGAAATTCATCTCATGGCTGCCACCTCCGATCTTCCCCCGGCCTCGCCCGATTCGCTGACTGACGCGCTTGCGCGTTGGCGCGCCACCGTGGAGGCCGAACTCAAAGGAGTGCCCTTCGAAAAGAAGCTGGTCACGCGCACGTTTGAAGGCATTGCGCTGCAACCGCTCTATACGCGGGCCGACTTGGAGCACATCGAAGCGTTGGAAGCTGCGCCGGGTGAGGCGCCGTTTGTTCGAGGCGTGCGTCCGCTGGGTTACAAATCGCGGCCGTGGGAGGTTGCACAGAAAACCGCGGCGACGAATGCGGCGGAGTTCAATGCGCAGGTGCTGGCGGATCTAATGACTGGCCAGAATTGCGTGGTGCTCACTCCGGATCGGGCCTCGCGTCGGGGGTTGGATCCGGATGCGGCTCGCGCGGACGAGGTCGGTGTCGAAGGCGTATCGCTGGCGGATGTGGACGATATGACGAAAGCGCTCCACGGCGTCGATCTCGGCGCGGTGCCGGTGCATATTCGCGGCGGAGCGAGCGCGGTTGCGATCGCGAGCCTGTATCTGGAAGCGGCGCGCCGTCGCGGCATGGGTTGGTCGAATCTCACCGGCAGCCTGACTGCGGATCCGATCGCGGCCTGGGCGGGCAGCGGACAGCTGGCGACGAAACTGGATCGGATGTATGGCGATCTGGCCGGTTGGACGAACTGGGCGGAGATGTATCTCCCGGAACTGCGGACGATCGGAGTCGACGCGACCCTGTGGGGCAACGCGGGAGCGGTCGCGACGCAGGAGCTGGCGTTGGCGCTGGCGACGGCGACGGCGTATCTCCGCGAGTTGAGGCAGCGTGGCGTGGCGCCGAAAGTCGCGGCGGCGCGGATGGTTTTCCAGTTCGCGGTTGGCCCGCAGTTCTTCATGGAGCTGGCGAAGTTCCGCGCGTTTCGACCGTTGTGGCTGCGGGTGACGCAGGCCTTCGGGGTGAAGGCGGAGGATGCGGCGGCGGCGACGCTGCACGCGGAAACCGCGCAGTGGAACAAGACGCTGCTCGATCCGCATGTGAACATGCTGCGCGCGACGACCGAGGCGCTCTCGGCCGTGCTGGGCGGTTGTGACGCGCTGCATATTGCGCCCTTCGACGAGGTGTCGGGTCGGACGACGGATTTCTCGCGGCGCATTGCCCGCAACGTGCACACGCTCCTCGCGGAAGAGTTTCATTTCGCCGAGACGGCGGATCCGGCCGGCGGCTCGTGGTATGTCGAAAAACTTACGGACGAGGTGGCGCGGCGCGCCTGGGCGGAATTCCAGGAGATCGAGAAACGCGGCGGAATCGTCGCGGCATTGGAATCTGGATACGCGCAGGAAATCGTCGGCAAGGCGGCGATGGAAAAGCGCGATGCGGTGGCGAAACGCCGCCTTGGGCTCGTGGGCACGAACCTGTTTCCGAACCTGAAGGAGAAACCCCTGGCAAAGAACGTCGTGGTGAACTCCGAACCCGCGGCGATCCGGGCCGGTGAAATCGGCAAACGCCGCAAACCGATCCCTGCGCCGAAAATAGGCGGAGATTGGGCGAAGAGTTTTGGCGAGTTGCTCGCGGCGGCGCGGGCTGGAGCGACGATCGGGCAGTTGACGCAGTGGTTGCCTGGCGGGGACGAACCGGCGCCGATGATCGCGACGGTGCCGGCCTTGCGCGTCGCGGCGGGCTTCGAGGCGCTGCGGGAGGCCACGAGCTCCTTCGCCGAGCGAACGGGGGCGCGTCCGCGGGTGTTCCTCGCGAAGATGGGTCCGCCGTTGCAGCACAAGGCGCGAGCGGATTTCTCGGCTGGATTCTTCACGGTCGGCGGATTCGAAGTGCTCGCGAAGCAAAGCTTCACGACAGCGGAAAGCGCCGCGGAGGCGGCGTCGAAATCGGGCGCCCGGGTGGTGGTGCTGTGTTCGAGCGACGAGACGTATCCGGAGCTGCTGCCGGTGTTCGGACGGGAACTGAAGACGGCGGCGCCGGATTCAATCCTGGTGCTGGCGGGACTGCCGGCGGAGGCGGCGACGATCGCGCGCTTCCGGGAGTCCGGCGTCGATGAATTCATTCACCTTCGCGCCAACGTTCACGACGTTTTGGCGAACCTGTTGAAACAGATTGGAGTGCTCGCATGAAAGACTCACCCGATTTTACCAAGCTCGCGTATGATGCGTTTGCGTTCAGCGGCGGCGGCAGTGCCGCGGGCGTGAACGCCCCGGCGGAGCAGACGTATGAGCAGATTCCGGTGAAGCCGGTGTTCACCGCGGCGGACCTGCCGCCGGCGGAGGAGCTCGACACGATGCCGGGCCTCGCGCCGTTCACGCGCGGACCCTACGCCACGATGTATGTGCAGAAGCCGTGGACCGTGCGCCAATACGCGGGGTTTTCGACGGCAGAGGAGTCGAACGCGTTTTATAAGCGAAATCTCGCGGCCGGGCAGGCGGGATTGTCGGTGGCGTTCGATCTCGCGACGCATCGCGGCTACGACAGCGATCACCCCCGCGTGGTGGGCGACGTCGGCAAGGCGGGTGTGGCGATCGACTCGATCATGGACATGCAGACCCTGTTCAAGGACATCCCGCTGAACAAGGTGTCGGTGTCGATGACGATGAACGGCGCGGTGCTGCCGGTGATGGCGTTTTATATCTGTGCGGCGCTGGAGCAGGGCGCGAAGCTGGAGGAGCTTTCGGGCACGATTCAGAACGACATTCTGAAGGAGTTCATGGTGAGGAATACGTATATTTATCCGCCGACTCCCTCGATGAAGATCATCGCGGACATCTTCGCTTACACGTCGAAGAACATGCCGAAGTTCAACTCGATCTCGATCTCCGGTTATCACATGCAGGAGGCGGGAGCGACGGCCGATCTGGAGCTCGCTTACACGCTGGCGGATGGACTCGAGTATTTGCGCACCGGAGTGAAGGCGGGGCTGGATGTGGATGCGTTTGCGCCGCGGCTCTCGTTCTTCTGGGCGATTGGGAAGAACTTCTTCATGGAAGTCGCGAAGATGCGCGCGGCCCGCACGCTGTGGTCGGAGATCGTCGGTCAGTTCAATCCGAAGAATCCCAAATCGCGTGCGCTGCGGACGCATTCGCAGACCTCGGGCTGGTCGCTGACGGAGCAGGATCCGTTCAACAATGTCGCGCGCACGTGCCTGGAGGCGTTGGCGGCAGCGACGGGGCACACGCAGTCGTTGCACACGAATGCGCTGGATGAAGCGATCGCGTTGCCGACGGACTTTTCGGCGCGGATCGCGCGCAATACGCAGCTGCACCTGCAGCAGGAAACGGGCATCTGCAACGTCGTCGATCCGTGGGGCGGCAGTTACTACGTCGAGTATTTGACGCACGAACTCATCGCGAAGGCGCGCGAGCATCTGGCGGAAGTCGAGAAGCTCGGTGGCATGACCAAGGCGATCGAGGCGGGAATTCCGAAGCTCCGCATCGAGGAGGCGGCGGCGCGTCGCCAGGCGAAGATCGATTCCGGCAAGGAGACGATCGTCGGGTTGAACAAATACCGGCTCGAGAAGGAAGCGGCGCTGGACATCCTCGAAGTCGACAACACGGCGGTGCGCGAGGCGCAGATCAAGCGGTTGAAAGAGCTCCGTGCGACGCGCGACGAAGCGAAGTGCCGCGAAGCCCTGAAGGCGCTGACGAACTCCGCCAAGTCCGGCGAAGGCAATCTGCTCGAGTTGGCCGTATCCGCGGCGCAAGCACGCGCGACGCTGGGCGAAATCTCGGATGCGCTTGAAGTGGTGTTTGGCCGGTATCAGGCCCAGATTCGCTCGATCTCCGGCGTGTATCGGCAGGAATTCGGGGAGGACAGAGGCATGCAGAAGATCAAAGACAAAATCGCACAGTTCGAAGCTCGCGAAGGCCGCCGGCCGCGCGTGTTGATTGCGAAGCTCGGCCAGGATGGACACGACCGCGGGGCGAAAGTCGTCGCGACGGCGATGGCCGATCTCGGTTTCGACATCGACATCGGGCCGCTCTTCCAGACGCCGGAGGAAGCGGCGCGGCAGGCGGTGGAGAACGACGTGCACGCGGTGGCGATGAGCTCGCTTGCGGCGGGGCACAAGACCTTGCTCCCGCAGTTGCGCGACGCGCTGAAGGCGCTGGGGCGGGAAGACATCGTGTTGATCTGCGGCGGGGTGATTCCGGCGCAGGACTACGATTTCCTGCTGGCGAACGGCGCGAGTGCGATCTTCGGGCCGGGCACGGTGATTCCGCAGTCGGCTGCGAAGATCATGGATCTGTTGTTGGAAAGATTGGAGGAGGTGGGCGTGTGAAAGAAGCCCGGCCGGCGAGGCGTTTCGGCTCGGCGGGAGGCCTCGCCCTATCGTGATGAAGCAAGGACGTGCGATTACTGAACCGTCCGACGGGACGTCGGGCTCCACCATGAAAGCGCTGCACGAAGGGTGCCCGCAGCCCCGGCCGGATTGGGTGCCGGAAGATGCGGGGCCGGCGTTTGCGACGTGGGTGTTGCAAGGGGCGCGGCCGTCGGGGCTGGTTCCGCGCACGAAGCTGCCGGTGCGGCGGAAGGCGCTGTCGCTGGAGGATTACGTGTTCGGCGTGCTCGGCGCGGATCCCATGGTGGTGGCGCGCGCGATCACGCTCGTGGAAAGCAATGCGCCGGCGCATCAGGAGATGGCGCAGCAGATGTTGGAGAAGTTGCTGCCGCACACCGGCGGCGCGAAGCGGATCGGGATCACGGGAATTCCGGGCGCGGGAAAAAGCACGTTCATCGAGACATTTGGATGCCATGTGATCGAGGAAGGCCATCGGGTGGCGGTGTTGGCGATCGATCCGTCGAGCAGCATTTCGGGGGGAAGCATCCTGGCGGACAAAGTGCGGATGGAGAAACTGAGCCGGATGCACGGCGCGTTTATCCGGCCGTCGCCGTCGGGAGGATCGCTCGGAGGGGTGGCCCGAAAAACGCGCGAAGCGATGCTCGTGTGCGAAGCGGCGGGTTACGATGTGATCATCGTCGAGACGGTCGGCGTGGGGCAGAACGAAGTCTCGGTGCGATCGATGGTGGATTTCTTTCTCGTGCTGATGATCGCGGGCGCGGGGGACGAGATGCAGGGTATCAAGAAAGGCGTGATCGAACTCGCGGACACGCTGGTGATCAACAAGGCCGACGGAGACAATATCGCGCGAGCCACGGCGGCGCAGGCGGAGATGCGGCGGGTGTTGCACTATCTGCATCCCGCAACGCTGGGCTGGAGCACGCCGGCGTTGTTGGCGTCGGCGTGGACCGGCAAGGGGGTCGACGAAGTCTGGCGCGTGACGGAGGATTATTTCAAAACCTCGCGCGCGAGCGGCGAGCTGGAGCGGAGGCGGCGAACGCAGGCGGTGGAATGGATGCACGCCTTGATCGCGGAAAGCCTGCGAACGAAGTTCTATGCTTCGGAGGAAGTGAAGTCGCGTATCGGTTTCGTGGAGACAGCGGTCGCGAATGGGAGGAAACCGGCGATGGCGGCAGCGATGGAGATGTTGAAAGTGGCGGGATTGGCGTAATGGGGCGATGGAGAAGTGTCATACATTAGATGACACTTTGAAGAATGAAGGGGCGGTGGGGATGCGATGCGTTAGCGGCCCGACGGGGACGTCGGGCTCCGCCGGATGATCATTCGATCCTGAGGCGGCGGGCGGCGGTGTTGCCGATTTGGTCGTAGAGGATGATTTCGACGGACGTCGCGTTCGTGACGCGAGTGAGGGGAAGCTCGAGGGTGAACGTCTCTTCGCGGCTGTCGCGAATGCCGTCGATGGGTTGTTCCGTTTCGGCGCGGGTGTTGTTGTTGAGGATCGCTTCGATGCCGTGAACGATCGACAACGCGTCCCGGCCGCGGACGGACACCACGAGGCGGTCGGATTCGCGCTTCGCGGAAGCTTCGAGGATCTCGGGCGCGGTGCGATCGATGAGGAGATCGTCGGTGTCGAACGTGGTGGTGAGCCGGTCGGCCTCGCGACGCGGGTCGGTTTCGGAAACGACGAGTCGGGTGAAGTAGAGGCCGTCGGCGAGATGCGACGTGTCGAACTGCACGAAAGGATCGGGGGAGTTCACCACGATGTCGGTCCACTCGTCGTCGCCGTCGCGGCGAATCGAAAACGTGGATACGAGATGGTCGTTGTCGGGATCGCTGACGGTCCAGAGCACGACCTGGGCGCCGGGCGTCGGAACGATCTGGCTGCCGAGGAAGCTGGTCTTGAATTTCGAGTCGTCCTCTTTCGGCGGGCCTTGGATGACCTGGCCGAGAGATATGACGGTTTGCGGCATCGGTTCGGAAGCGGGGACGACGCCGAAGTTGGGCGAAAGCAGGCGGAACTCTTGAAGCTGCGGGCGTCGGTTGTGCGGAAGGAAGTAGAGATGCGCTTTGTCGAGTTGCGCGGTTGCGGGGGTGTCGGCGGGCAGGCGGAGGCGGAAGCGGACATGACGCCCGCGGCGATCGGCGGCGGACCAGCCGCCGTCGTTGTGGTGCAAGGCGGTCCAGGAACTCCAGCCCTCGACATCGTCGCTGCCGTTGCTGGTGCGAAGATCGACGGAGAGGCGTGATTCGGGAAGATCGCGCAGGCGGTGGAAGCGGAGGGCGCCGATTTGCGCGGGCACGCCGAGATCGAGGCGACGCGTTTCGGCCTCGCGCGTGGAGGTGCCGACGAAATCGAGGATGGCGAGACCGGGAGCGTTGTTGCGCAGGAGGAGGAAGCGGCCCGGCGCGTCGGGGAAAACGGCGAAGGCGTTGAGCTGGGACGACGCGCTGCCGGCGAAGGTGAGCGAGAGACGTTGGGCGCGATCGTAGCCGAGGACCTCGCCCTGTTCGCCGCCGGAAAGAAGGATGAGATCGTCGTGACGGACGGCGCGGTAGAAAGCGGTGTTGTTGCGGGAGGCGACGGTTTCGGGGAAGGCGTTGGGCGGGAACCAGACGAGCGTGCTGCGTCCGCTGAAGCGCTCGGTGGACGGAGAAAGTGCGGCGAGCGGATCGGGAGTGTCGCGACCCGGACGCGAAGGAGTGATGCGGGTTTCGCCGGCGGTGGAAGAGAAAGTGAGCGTAGCGTAGAAACCGCCGTCGGGCGTCGGAAGGATGTCGGTCACTTCGGCGTCGCGGTTTTCCTGCAGGATAATCGGAGCATGCATCGGCCCGTCGGCGGCGGGCGCGAGGCTGGGATCGAAAGCGTAGATGTTACCCTTGGGGGCGGAGCCGGCGACGATGCGCCCGTCGGTGAGACGCGCGAGGCGGCGGACGTTGCGATCGCGAACCTCGCCGAAGAGGCGGATGCCGTAGCTGGCGAGCGTGGCGGGATCGGTGATTTTTTCGGGGAGAACGCCCGCGCGTTCGAAAGCGGAAAGGTTGATCGAGTAAATACGCGCGGGATTGCCTGTGGCGATGAGCACGTCGCCCTGGTTGGCGGGCAGCAGGATGTCGAAGATCGAATCGACGGGGAGCGAAACGCGGGCGACCTGGAGGCCCTCGCGAATCAGGACGAGCGCGCCGCGGGGAGAAGTGCCGGCGAGGATCGAGCCGTCGGGGAGACGCGCGACGGCGTAGAGATGAGGGTCGTCGAGTTGGACGATTTCGCGCGTGGTGTAGCTGGATTTGGCGGCGTCGACGGTGAGTTCGAACAGTTTGCCGTCGGGGCCGGTGCCGACGAGCCAGGTGTTGGCGGTGGCGCCGGGCGCGAGCGACCAGAGGAGATCGGCGGGAGCGCTGCCGTTGAGGTCGGTGAGCGTCGGGCCGGCGACGAGGCGGCCGTCGGAACGCGCGGCGAGGCCTTTGAGGTTGCGGCTGGGGACGTCGCGGAAGAAATCGATTTCGGTGCGGCGAGAAAGCGGGGCGGCGTGGAGTGCGATGGTGGGCGCGAACGCGAGTGCGAGCGCGAAGAAGGTGCTGCGAAGGACGAAGGGGCGGAGAAAAGAGCGAGGGCGCACGGGGAGAAAAACGGGCGAGGAATGGGGGAAAGGCAAGCGAGGGGCGGCGTGTAACGGGCGCTTGCTGGGGGGATTTTGGGATCGCCCGCGAGCGGGCCCCTACAATGGGAGAGGCAAGGAGTGGCGCGGCGAGCGCGCCACCTACCAACGAAGCAAGGTGGCGCGGCGAGCGCGCCAATTACGAACGAAGTCCGGCGGGGTCGGGAGACCCCGACCTACAAGGGTGCTCACTCGATGACGGTGAGGGAGCGGTTGAGCGTGACGGAGGCGAGCTTGCCGGCGAGGAGGTGCGTTTCCCAGAGCGGGAGGACGGCGTTGATTTGATTGAAGCGAGCTTCGTCGGCGGCGCGGGCGATGCGCTCGATGGATGACGGCGCTTCGGGCGTGGCGCTCGTTTGATCGGTGAAGAGACGCGTGCGCTCGACGACGGCGAGGCAGAGACCGTCGGAAGGACGGGTGTCGCGTTGCGCGGCGAGATAGGCGTCGAAGCTGCGGAGTTGCGCGGCGTTGAGATTGCGATTGCGGCCGGAGAGATCGTCGAGGGCGCGACCGGGCGCGAGGATGACCTCGAGATTTTTGCCGATCCACTCGGAGCGAACGGGAATGTCGATCGTTTGGCGGCGGGCCTCGCCCTGGTGATCGCGCCACGACAACGTGGCTTGAAGGGTGTCGCCGGCGCGCGCGGTGGTGCGCGAGAGTTGGAAGAGCTCGACGGTGACCGCGGGATTCTGGTCGAGCGGTTCGACGGTGAAGACGACGCGATCGGGGAAGGTTTTCTCGTAGGGATTCTGCAGGCTCTGGCCGAGATCGCGGACGAATTCGTTGAGACCCTGTTGGAAACCCTGCGGGCCGGAGTAGAGCGCGCGGGTGGCGAGCGCGGGACGAGACGGGAAGGAGATGTCGCTCTTCAGGAGAAAGCCTTGGGAGAGGCCGGCGTCGTTGGAGCCGAGGATGGCTTGACTGACGCCGGTGGCGACGAGGACGGGAGTGAGCTGTTCCTGGCGGGCGACGGAGAAGTGGAGCTTCTTGGCGGTGCCTTGCGCGGATTTCACGACGACTTCGACCTCGGTCATCGCGGGGCCTTGTCCAAGGACGCCGGATACGGCGGAGAGACGATCCTGGGTGATCGTGCCGATGACGCGTCCCGTGTTGGCGACTTTGACCGATTGCATCGCGGACGGAAGAATCGTGACGATTTCGGCTTCGCACATGGGAAGCTCAACGGAGCCGAGCGAAAGCATCGGGTGGCCGAAGGCGGTGATGCTGCGGCCATCGACATTCGAAACGGTGCCGGTGCCGGCGAGGGTGATGTCGCCGGTGGCGAGGGCGACGGCGACGGCGGAGCCGGGAGTGAGGGACGTTGGGGTTTTGAGTTCCGGGTTCTGGGTTCCGAGTTCCGCGTTGGACGCCGAAGAACCGGTCGTGCTGCCGCCGAGGGAGGTGGCGGTGAGGCCGAGGGCGGAGAGTTGCGGGGCGAAGAGGTCGGCGACGACGGGGCTGAGACCGCTGAGGGTGAAGACGGGGCGGAGAGGGCGAAAGCCCTCGTTCGAGGCGGCCGTGGCGTTGACCGGAGTGGTGGGCGAGGCGGCGGCGGGGAGGCCGGCGACCATTTTTGTTTGGACCTCGATGAGGTCGGCGGCGGGAGTGAAGCCGGCGTGGCGGACGGTTTCGAAGCGCTGGATTTGATAGCTCAGTGCGCCGGCGAGTTTGCCGTTTACGTAGAGCGGGCTGCCGGACATGCCGGCGACGGCGCCCATTTTTTGAACGCGTTCGTCGGTGAGTTCGCAGAGGATAAGCGATTTGCCGGGGCCGAGGGCGTTGCGGACGACGCCGGTGATTTCGACGGTGAACGGCTCGGGCTCGGTGCCGCGGAAGACGGTCCAGACTTCGCCGCGCTGACCGGGCTTCAACTCATCGAGCGGGATGATGTCGCGAGTGGAAGGCTGTTCGGCGAATGCGACGAGGGTCAGCAGTGAGAACAGAACGGCGGAGAGAAACGGACGACCCATCGAAACGATAACGGCGAAGCGTGCTGATGATTGAGAGATTTCCTGGAATTCAAAGTTGCCGGATGGTCGAAGCAAGCACTTCGCATGCCCGGTCGATCGCGTCGCCCTCGTGCGCCGTGCTGATGAACCCGGCCTCGTAGGCGCTGGGCGCGAGGTAGACATCCTGTTGGAGGCACGCGTGAAAGAAGCGGTTGAAGAGTTTCGCGTCGCCGCTCATCGCGGTGGGCAAGTCGCGCACCGGCGTGGGGGTGAAGAAAATGCTAAACATCGAGCCGCACTGCGGGACCTGGACGGCGAGGCCTTTTTCGTGGGCGGCGGAGAGGACGGCATTGCGCAACTGGCGGCCGAGCGAGTCGAGGCGATCGTAAGGATTGAGCTCTTCGAGGAGCTTGAGCGAGGCGATGCCGGCGGCCATGGCGAGCGGGTTGCCGCTGAGCGTGCCGGCCTGATAAACGGGGCCGAGCGGCGCGAGCATATCCATGATTTCACTACGTCCGCCGAACGCGCCGACGGGGAGGCCGCCGCCGATGATTTTGCCGAGGCAGGTGAGGTCGGGCGTGATGTGTTCGCGTTCCTGGACGCCGCCGCGCGCGATGCGGAAACCGGTCATGACCTCGTCGAAGATGAGGACGGCGCCCTCCTGCGTGCACAGGTCGCGGACGAAGTGAAGATAGCCCGGGTCGGGCATGATGAAGCCGACGTTGCCGCAATAAGGCTCGAGGATGACGCCGGCGATCTGTTGCGGGTTGGCGGCGAAGGCGGCTTCGAGGGCGGCGCGATCGTTGTAGGGAACGACGACGGTTTCCTGGGCGAACGAGGCGGGGACGCCGGCGCTGTCGGGATGACCGTGCGTGAGCGCGCCGGAGCCGGCTTTGATGAGAAGGGAGTCGGAGTGGCCGTGGTAGCAGCCAGCGAATTTGACGATCTTGCTGCGCTTCGTGAACCCGCGCGCGAGGCGCAGGGCGGACATCGTGGCTTCGGTGCCGCTGTTGCACATGCGGACCTTTTGGATCGAAGGGATGAAGCGGACGATGAGCTCGGCCATTTCCACTTCGTAGGGATTGGGCGTGCCGAAGGACGTGCCGTTTTCGAGGGCTTCGGCGATGGCGGCGCGGATGCGCGGGTGATTGTGACCGTGGATGGCGGGCCCCCATGTGCCAACGAAGTCGATGAGCTCGCGGCCATCGGCGGTGATCAACGTGGCGCCGCGCGCGGCTTTGACGAAGAACGGAGCACCGCCGACGGAACGGAAGGCGCGAACGGGGGAGTTGACGCCGCCGGGGATGAGTTGGAGAGCGCGGCTGAAAAGTTGGTCGGAAGAGGTGGAGGACATGACTAAATCGAAGCTCCAAGATCCAAGATCCAAGCTCCAGAGAATTACCAACGGACAATCTTCAATGGGAGCTGATGTTTGGGAGTTCTCTGGAGCTTGGGGCTTGGATCTTGGAGCTTTTTCTTAGCTGACGTATTTTTGAACGATGGGGATGCGGCGGCCGACGCCGAAGGCGAGCGGGGTGGTTTTGAGGCCGGGGGCGGCTTGCTTTCGTTTGTATTCATTGAGGTCGACCTTGCGGGCGACGTCGTTGACGACGGGTTCGGCGAAACCTTGGGCGATCAGGTCGCGACGCGAGAGGCCCTGTTCGACATAACCCTCGAGAATCGCGTCGAGGATGTCGTAGGGCGGGAGGCTGTCCTGATCGAGTTGATCGGGGCGAAGCTCGGCGGACGGTGGCTTTTCGATGGTGTTGCGCGGGATGACTTCGCCGTTGCGGTTGATCCAGCGGGAGAGGTTGTAAACCTGGGTTTTGAAGACGTCGGAAATCACGGCGAGCCCGCCAGCCATATCGCCGTAGAGCGTGCAGTAACCGACGGCGACCTCGCTCTTGTTGCCGGTGGTGAGGAGGAGCGAGCTGAACTTGTTGGAGAGCGCCATCATGATGACGCCACGGATGCGGGCCTGAATGTTTTCCTCGGCGACGTCGCGGGGGAGTCCGGCGAAGAGCGGACCGAGCGAGGCTTCGGTGGCGGCGACGGCGTCGGCGATCGCGATGGTCTCGAAACGGATGCCGAGATTTTGTGCGAGGATGCGCGCGTCATCGCGCGAATGTTGCGAGGAGATCGCGGATGGAAGCGAAACGCCCATGACGTTTTCGGCGCCGAGCGCGTGGACGGCGATCACGGCGACGAGGGCGGAATCGATGCCGCCGGAGAGCGCGATGAGCGCGCGCTTGAAACCGCTTTTATGGGCGTAGTCGCGGAGGCCGAGGACGAGAGCGGAGAAGGTGTCCTGGCATTCGTCTTGGGCGAAGGAGGGGGAGATGAGTTGGGAGTTGAGAGGTGGGAGATGAGAGTTGGACGGCGCGGAGCTGGAGAGGTCGATGGTGCGAATGTCCTCGGCGAAGGCGGAGAGTCCGGCGCGGAGGGTGCCGGTGGCGTCGCAGACGAGACTGCGTCCGTCGAAGATGAGCTCGTCGTTGCCGCCGACGGCGTTGACGTAAACGACGGGACAGCCGAGGGCGCGGGCGGCGTCGGCGACGAGGGTTTGGCGGACGTTGCGTTTGTCGTAGTGCCACGGACTCGCGGAGAGGTTGACCATGAGATCGCATTTTTGCGCGGCGAGCTGGTGAGTCGGAT
Organism: Verrucomicrobiota bacterium; assembly: GCA_023426435.1. Classification (GTDB taxonomy): domain Bacteria; phylum Verrucomicrobiota; class Verrucomicrobiia; order Opitutales; family Opitutaceae; genus Opitutus. The sequence goes on from JAFAAS010000139.1 coordinate 14,950, forward strand.
CGACGCCGCGGTAGAGTTGGCGCGTGTTGAGCGTGGGGTGAGTCCAGATGTCTTCGCAGATCGTGACGCCGATGCGGCGGCCGGCGTGTTCGACGACGAGGGGGCTGGCGGCGGGTTCGAAGTAGCGGTCTTCGTCGAAGACATCGTAGGTGGGCAGCAGGCATTTGTGCGCGGTGGCGACGATGCGGCCGCGGTGAATGAAGGCGGCGGCGTTGTAGGCGGGGCGGCCGGAACCGGTGGTGTTGCGTTCGACTGTGCCGATGAACGCGGGCACGTCGCCGATGTGCGTGGCGATTTCGCGAAGGGAATCCTCGCAGTCGGGAACGAAGCGGCGCTTGAAGAGCAAGTCGCGCGGCGGGTAGCCGCAGACGACGAGTTCGGGAAAGACGACGAACTCGGCGCCCTGCGCGACGAGGGCGTGGTAGGCGTCGAGGATCTTCCGGCGGTTGCCGGCGAGGTCGCCGACGGTGGTGTTGATTTGGGCGAGGCCGAGTCGCATGGAGATGGGAAAGCGAGACGGTGACGGGGATTGTGGGGGAGGACAACTCCGGGCGTGAGATCGATTTGGGCGGAGGACGCGGCGGGTCGTGCGAACCGGCGAAGGTTCGTCTTGGGTGCAACACCTCGCCGGGAGGGGCGGAGAGGGAAGTGTCACCTAATAGGTGACACTTTGCGGGAGGCGGGATTTAAACGGGCACGGGTTTGGAGGCAGGGAGGCGTGAGCGTGAGCCGATTGAAACGGCGGGCATGAAGGCCCAGCGGCACGATGCGGTCAAAGGGTGGAACATGCGCAGACGACGGTGGACGATGGGAGGTCCATCATGAACTCAGCCGAGGTCGAAACGCGCGTGGGAAAGGCCAAGGAGATGCTGGCGGGGTATTCGGCGGAGACGGTTGAAGCGGCGGAGCGATTTTTTCGCGGAGGCGATGCGGAGGCGTTGGATCGATTGGTGACGGGCGTGATTGCGTATCATCGGCCGTCGAAACCGGACGACGGCGCGAAAGAAGGAGGGGCGCTGGAAGGAAGCGCGCGGCTGGTGGAGGATTTGGGATTCGATTCGCTGGCGATGGTCGAAATGAGTTTTCTGTTGGACGAACTGCTGGGGTTGAAGCTGTCGGACGAAGAGATGCGAGCGCTGCGGACGATCGATGATGTGCGCGGCGTGGTGCGAACGCGGGCGGCGGCGGTGTGAAGCCAATGCGAGCGCGACGCGTGTTGATCACCGGGTTGGGGTTCATCACGCCGATCGGAAATGATCGCGCGGCGGTGACGCGGAGCGTGCGGGAGCTGAAGCACGGGTTGAAGCGCGTGGAGTGGTTTCCCACGTGTCCGGTGAAGCTGGCGGGCATCCCGGACGAGTTCGAGTTGGAAGGCGTCAATCATGCGACGTGGCGCTGGCCGGCGCGATATGCGATTCCGCGGGAGGCGGTGCGGAGCATGCCGCCGAATTCGGTTTTTGGATACTGCGCGATGGCGCAGGCATTGGACGATGCCGGCATCGAGCGAGAGGAGTTGCGCGATGGACGAACGGGATTTTTCGGCGCGTCGGCGGGGTCGCCGCGGATGATGGCGCATCACGTGAACGCGACGGCGGAAGCGCGCGGTGAGAAGGTGCATCCCTGGGCGGTGACGCATTCGGTGGCGGGAACGTTGAACTTCAATCTCGCGTCGCATTTCGGTATCCGCGGAGCGGTGACAGGGTTTGTGTCGGCCTGCGCGGCGAGCGGACATGCGCTCGGATATGCGTTCGATGAAATCGCGTGGGGGCGGCAGGAGCGGATGATCGTGGTGGGCGCGGAGGAGCCGACGTGGGAGATGCTGGTGCCGTTTTCGGGATTGAGGGCGTTGTCGCGTCAGACGGAGCCGGAGAAGGCGTCGCGGCCGTTCGACGTGGAGCGGGATGGATTTGTTGGAGCGGGCGGCGGAGTGGCGGTGGTGTTGGAAGCGGAAGCGCTGGCGGAGCGGCGAGGGGCGGAGAAGGCGTATGCGGAGTTGGCAGGTTGGGGGCAGGCGGCGGATGGGCACAGCGTGGCGCAGTCGGAGCCGGAAGGGCGCGGGGTGGAAGGAGCGATGCGGCGGGCGCTGGCGAGTGCGGCGGTGGATGCGAGCGATTTGGATTATGTGAGTGCGCACGCGACGAGCACGGTGGTGGGCGATCGCGCGGAAGCGAAAGCGTTGCGGCGTGTGCTAGCGGAAAGCGGCGCGGCGGTGAGTGGAACGAAGGCGTTGACGGGGCACACGCTTTCGATGGCGGGGGCGTTGAGCGTGGCGATCACGGCGGTCGCGATCCGCGACGGATTCGTGCCGGGGCAGGCGCATTTGCGCGAAGCGGATCCGGAGTGTGCGGGATTGAATTTGCCGCGGGAGACGCGCGATCAGGACGTGCGGGCGGCGATGTGCAACTGCAGCGGGTTTGGCGGGAGCAATGTGGCGCTGGTGTTGCGGAAGGTGTGACGCGGTGAAGGGGCGGCTTGGCGAGGACGCCTCGTCCTACCTCGATAAAACAGCCCGGCGGGGACGCCGGGCTCCACCTGCAAAGGTTATGGCGCGGTGACGGTGGTGCGCATGCCGGCTTTGATGAGCTCGTCGGGATTTTCGATCAGGATGCGAACGCGCATAAGGCCGGAAGAAGCGTCGACGCGCGGATCGATGAAATCGACCTTGCCGGCGAAAGGCTTGCCGGCGTTGAGGTCGTCGAAATGCGCCTGGAGTTCCTGGCCGAGTTTGAAGCGGGGAAGGTCTTCGCTGCCGATGAAGAACTGAACGTAAACCTTGCTGATATCGATGATGCGAAAGAGCGGCTGGGTGGCGGTGACGGATTCGCCGGCTTCGCGGAGTTTCTCGACGACGGTCCCGTTGAGCGGGGCGGTGATGGTGCGAATGCGCAGATTTTCCGTCGCGGCGTCGAGCTGGGCTTGGGCGAGCTCGAGCTCGATGCGAGCTTCGAGCTCTTTGTCTTCGGGAACGATCTTGTCGTCGAACAGACGCTTGGCGCTGCGATGGTCGAAGACGCGCTTCTCGACGATCGCCCTGGCGCGGCTGAGCTCGAGTTGTTCCTGCTTCGAGTAAAGCTGGGCGAGGAGTTGTCCCTCTTTCACCGTGTCGCCCTCGCGCACGGCGATGTCTTCAATCGTGCTTTGGACGGGCGAGCTGACGACGACCTCGCGGAACGGGAGGACGATGCCATCGAGGGCGGACGCGGCTGCGACAGGAACGAGCGCGACGAGAAAGGTGAAAAGACGGAAGGACATGACGGAAGGACGGAGCGCCAGCGAAACCGCTCGCCGACGCTCGCGGCGGCGAGAACTTAGTTCGTGACCACGATGTTCATCTTTTCGGCGAGGGTGCCTTCGATGAGGTGCAGCGTGGTGATGGCTTTGTTGAGATCGACGACGGTGGCGAGTTCGCGGCTGCGAACCTGGCTGAGTTCTTTTTGCAGCGTCAGGACGTTGTAGCTCGTGGTGAGGCCGGTGTTGAGACGCTTGAGCTCGGCATCGAGCGCGGACTCGGCGAGGCGGAGCGAGTCTTTCACGAGCTGGACGCGTTCGCGGGCGGCGGCGATGTCGCGGAGCGCGGTGTCGACGGCGCTGAGGATGGCGACCTCGGCGCGCTTCACGTTGAGGGCGGCCTGGGCCTGGCGCTTCTTCGCTTCGGCGACGCGGCTGCGCGCGGTGCGGTTGAATGTGGGAATCGAGACCGAGACGCCGACGCTCCAATCGGGCTGACCGCGATCGGTGAAATCGTTGAAGCTATTTGCGATGTCGTGGCCGAGTCCGTTGTAGCCGAACGTGGCTTTGAGATCGAGGCGGGGCCAGCGCTGGTTTTTGGCGTAGGCGAGGCGGATGTCTTCGGCTTTCGCGCCTTCGATGGCGGCGAGGTAGCTCGGATTCCTGGTGAAGACGGTGCCGAGGATCTGTTCGCGTTCGAGATCGGGAATCGGGAGCTGGACGTTGTCGGCGGCGAAGATCATCGCAGGCGAATCGAAATCGAATTCCTCGCGCGTGAGTTCCTTCAGCGTGTTGCGGCGCTGGTTGAGGAGACTCTGGGCGAGGATGAGTTCCTCGCGGGCTTCGGCGACGCGGGCCTCGGCCTGAATGACATCGATCGAAGCCATCTTGCCTTCCTCGGCGCGACGGCGGTTTTCGTGGAGGAGGTTTTCGGCGAGCTCGATCGATTGCTGCTTCACGCGAATGTTTTCCTGCGCGAAGACGGCTTCGAAGTAGGCGGACATCGTTTGGCCGACGATGCGAAGGACGGACGCGTGAAATTCATTTTCGGATACATTGCGGGCGTTCTTCGCGAGACGGATCTCGGCGAGATTGGCGTGGAAGCCGAAGTCGCGGAGCAGCGGTTGCGTGATGCGGAAGACGGCGTTCGATTGGAATTCGGGACCGTAGAGCGAGAGCGCGCGACGGTTGTAGGTGTTGTCGAGCCGCGCGTGGTCGACCATGAATTCGTAAACGAGACCGGTTGGGATGCGTCCGCCGAACGATGCTTGGAAGCGCTCGTTGTTTTCGTCGTAGATGCGCGAGATTTGTCCGGTGCCGAGGAAGTCGCGCTGGTTGAGGGCGCGCTCGGATTCCTCATAGAGCGCGCCGAACGAGATCGTGGGATCGAAGACACCCCAGGCGGCTTTGATGCGGTCCTCGTAGATCTGTGGTTCGATGCGGCGGGCCTGGATTTCGAGATTCGCCTGGAGTGCTTGCAGCAGGAGATCCTGCAATGTGGTAGGTGCGGTGGCCACGAGCGTGGCGTCGGTCGTGGTCGCGGCCGGCGAAGAGCCGGATTGCGCGACGGCGAGAGGTAGAAGAAGCGCGCCGGCGGCGGCGGAGACGATGGAGCGTCGAAGCGGGATGATCATTGAACTGCTGGATGGGGGAGAAGCCCTAACGTCGTTGACGAAGGCGTGGCAAGAATTGGTTACGGGCGGCGTTGATTGCGAGCGGCGAAGTTCGCGGCAAGTCATTTGTGCGAAGCGACATTTTTTACGAAGAAGTTGTCGTAGATTTGTGAATACAGGGCGCCGAACCAAACAGAAGCTTGCTCCGGAATTGGACGGTCCCTACTAGGGAGAAATCTCTAAAAAACTGTGACCGGACCGACGCAAACCCCTGAAGTGATCAAGAATTTGGAGGCGTGCCGCGCGTTCGCCGGTCCGGTGAAGGCCTTCTGGCCCTTCTTCGCTCAGACGTGCGGCAAGCTCGCGGATGCGACGCATGCGCAGATCATGGTGCGGTTGGACGGGCGGTGGAGAGTGGTGGCGCAGTGGCCGGCGACCGGCGGAGAAAAAGCGCCGCAGCTGGTGTCGGCAGAAACGTTTTCGTCGATTGCAGATGAAGCGCTGGAGACCGGCGTGGTGACGGCGCCGCCGAGCGGGCCGGCGGGATTGTCGCTGATCGTGGTGGCGCTTTCGACGGGCGAGCCGACGCAAGGTTGTGTGATCGCGGTTTCGCTGCCGTTGGAGCGCGCGAAGGAATTGGGATCGACGGCGGACATGCTGCGGCTCGCGGCGGACACGCCGTTGTTGTATCAACGGCAACGTCAGCTCGAGCGGACGAAGCGCGACATCGTGCACTTCTCGCAAGCGTTGGAAGTGTTGACGGTCTTGAATGCGCACACGCGATTTTTGTCGGTGGCGATGGCGCTGGTGAACGAAACGGCGCAGCGTTATCAGGCGACGCGGGTGGCGCTGGGATGGATCGCGGAGCCGTATGTTCGCGTGCAGGCCGTGAGCGGAACGGATCGCTTCGAGAAAAAAATGGAAGCGGTGCAGCGTCTCGAGGCGGCGATGGAAGAGGCGCGGGACCAGGATGAGGAAATTGTTTTCCCGGCGGTGGCGGAATTGCAGCAGATCGTGCGCGATCACGAAACGTATGCGAAGAGCGAGGGCGTGGCGTTTCTCGCGTCGGTGCCGCTGCGTGTCGACGGCGAGGTGCGCGGCGTGCTGACGCTGGAGCGCGCGGCGCAGGCGTTTACCGAAGACGAAGTGGCGGGCGTGCGCGTGCTCGCGGATCAAGTGGCGCGGCGGCTCGATGAGTTGCGTCGCAACGATCGTTGGTTCGGTGCGCGTTGGGCGCTGGCGTGGCGGGAGTATTTCGCGCGTTTCCTTGGGCCGCGCCACACCTGGAGCAAAGTCGCGACGATCGCCGGCGCGCTGGCGCTGATCGTGGTGTTTTTCGTGCCGGTTTCGTATCGCGTGGAGGCGCCGTTCCTGACGCGCAGCGATGCGCTCGCGCATTTGCCGGCGCCGTTCGACGGCTATTTGTCGGAAGTGCTGGTGCGGCCGGGCGACCTGGTGAAGCAAGGCGACGTGCTGGTGCGATTGGACAACAGCGATCTGTTGATCGAGGAGTCGGCGGCGCGCGCGGAGTTGCAGCGTTATGCGAGCGAGGCGGAGCAAGCGGAGGCGGCGCGGCAGCTGGCGGACATGCGCGTGGCGCTGGCGATGAAGGCGCAGGCGCAGGCGCGGTTGGACTTGTGTTTGTTCCGATTGGCGCGAGCGGACGTGCGCGCGCCGTATGACGGCGTGGTCGTGGAAGGGGATCTTCGCGAACGGATCGGCGCGCCGGTGAAGACGGGCGAGGTGATGATGAAGGTCACGCAGCTCGCGGGCATGTATGTCGAGATGCGCGTGCATGAACGCGACATCGATCAAGTGCTCGAAAGCAAGACGGCGGAAGTGGCGTTCGCGAGCCGGCCGGAGGACACCTTTGCGGTGGACGTGACGCGGATCGAGCCCTCGGCGGTGCCGGATCGCGACGGGAATCGTTTTCTGGTGCGCGGGACGCTGGCGAGCAAAGCGGATTGGTTTCGGCCGGGCATGAGCGGCATCGCGAAAGTGAATGCCGGCGACCGCAGCCTCGCGTGGATTGGCACGCACCGGCTGGTGGATTTTCTGCGGATGAAATTCTGGTGGTGACGCGTCATGTCGAACTCGCGCGCACTGTTTAGCGAATCGTGGCACCGGGTGGCGTCGCAACGCATCCGGCTGCGTCCATCGGTGATCATCCGGAAGCAATACTTCCGCGGCGAACGCTGGCACGTCGTGCACGATCCGTTCACGAACAATTTTTTTCGGTTCCGCGCGGAGGCGTATGCGTTCGTCGCGCGACTCGACGGCAGCCGGACGGTCGAGGAAGTGTGGAAGCATTGCCTTGAGACCGAAGGCGAGCAGGCGCCCGGGCAGGGCGAAGCGATCCAGATGCTCGCGCAGCTTTACCAGGCGAACCTGATCGTGTCGGACGTGCCGCCGGACACGGCGCGCTTGTTCGAGCGGCAGAAGAAGCACAAGCAGCGCGAACTGCGGGCGCGGTTGATGAGCGTATTCTTTTTGCGGATGCGGCTGTGGGATCCGGATTCGTTTCTGAAGCGGACGCTGCCGTATGTCGGCTGGATCTTTTCGCGGTGGATGGCGGTGGTGTGGGTGGTGGTCGTCGGCCTCGGGCTCGCGATGGCTTTGGGCGAATGGGACCGATTGCGCGATCAGACGGCCGGCGTGCTGGAGCCGGGCAACCTGCTGCTATTATATCTAGCGTTCGCGTTGGCGAAGGTGGTGCACGAGTTTGGGCATGCGTATGCGTGTCGGCGCTTCGGAGGGGAAGTGCATGCGATGGGTTTGACGCTGCTGGTGTTCACGCTCGTGCCCTTTGTGGATGCGACGGCGGCGTGGGCGTTTCGCGAACGGCGGCGGCGTGTGATGGTCGGTCTGGCGGGGATGATTCCGGAACTGTTTCTCGCGGCGGTCGCGGCGATGATCTGGGCGAACACGGGCGCGGGACTCGTGAACGGGATTTGTTACAACCTGATGTTGGTGGCGTCGGTCTCGACCGTGTTGTTCAACGCGAACCCGTTGCTCCGTTTCGACGGCTACTATGTGTTGGCGGATTTGACGGATACGCCGAATCTTCAGCAACGCGCGCAGCAGCAGTTGTTGCATACGGTGGAACGGCGGGTGTTCGGCGGACGAAACGCGTCGCCGCCGGCGCGGTCGCGGCGCGAAGGCGTGCTGTTGGTGATCTTCGCGATCGCGAGCTGGGTGTATCGCGTGCTGATCACGTGGTCGCTTATCATTCTAGTAGCGGACCAGTATTTCGGGCTCGGGTTGGCGGCGGCGGCGATCGCGTTCTTCGGGACCTTCGTGATGCCGGTGATTGGTGCCGTGAAGTATCTGGTGCGCGAACCGCGGATCGAACGCGTGCGGCGGCGGGCGACGTTTATTTCGGTCGGGGCGGCGGCGACGGTGTTGATCGTGCTTGCGGCGATTCCGTTTCCGCGGCGCTTTCGCGTGCCGGGCGTGTTGCACGCGGAGAACTACACGAAAGTCATCGCGCCGTCGGCGGGGTATGTGGAGACGGTGGCGGTGGAGAGCCGGACGCGGGTCGAGCCGGAACAGGCGTTGTTGAAGCTGGTGAATCCGGAGCTGGATTTTCAGATCGCGGCGGGCGAGGCGGAGTTGGAGGCGACGCGGGCGCTCGAGCGGAAAGTTTTGCGGGAATCGCCCGCGCGGATTCAGCCGGTGCGTCGTCGGCTCGAGGCGATCGAGCGGCACGTGGCGAAATCGCGGGAAGACAAGGCGGCGTTGGAATTTCGCGCAAAGCAGGAAGGCGTGTGGATTTCGCCGCGCGCGGAAGATTTCAGCGGGTTGTGGGTTCCGCGCGGTGCGACGGTTGGAGAGATTGTCGATGATCGCAGCTTCGAGTTTTTGGCGGTGGTGCCGCAGGAAGAGGCACGCGAGTTGTTCGGCGCGGAGATCGAGAAGCTCGAGATTCGGTTTCCGGGCGAAGCGGAGGAAAACGTCGGTGTGAGATCGTGGCATGTGGTGCCGGGCCGGCAGGACGTGTTGCCCACGCCCGCGCTCGGTTGGGCGGGGGGCGGCCCGGTGCGCGTGGCGGCGGAAGATGCATCGGGGTTGCGGACGGCGGAGCCGTTCTTCCTGATGGTGGCGAAAGTGGAAAAGAACGCGGCGGTCGCGATGTTGAACGATCGCACGGGGGTGATGCGGGTGTCGTTGCCGAAAGAGCCGCTCTTGACGCAATGGACGCGCAATTTGCGTCAGCTCCTGCAGGAACGTTATCAGCTGTGATTGGCTTGCGATGAATTTGCCCACGCAGGATCAGCGGCGAACGGAAGTGGCGCGGCCTGAGAAGTTGCCCACCGGGCTGGATGCTTTCGCGCATCGCTGGCAGGGGCGTTGGCGCGGACGTGGGAAGGCGGCGGACGACCTGCGGGCGGCGGCGTTGCGGGTGCATGCGGCCGCGGAGGCCTTGCGCGGGGCGAGCAATCACGAACTTGCGGGGCGTTTGCGTGAATCGGCGGCGCGGGTGAGGCGGTTGGGTGCGCGATGGTCGGAAGAGTTCGAGACGATCCTGCCCGCGCTCGTAGAGGCGGCGGACCGTCAATTGGGAATGCGACCATATCCGGTGCAGATCATGGGAGCGCTCGGTTTGGGGCGGGGGCGGTTGGTGGAAATGGCGACGGGCGAAGGCAAGACGTTGACGATTGCGTTGGCGGCGGCGCCTTCGGGATGGTTGCGGCGGCCCTGTCATGTGATCACGGCCAACGACTATCTGGCTGAACGCGACGCGAAGGCGTTGGCGCGGTTTTATGAGTTTTGCGGTGTGCGGGCGGGTTTCGTGACCGCAACAATGGCGGCGGAAGAGCGGGGGAAGCATTACGCGGCCGAGGTGGTATATACTACCAGCAAGGAACTCGTGGCGGATGTCCTGCGGGATCGGCTGGTGCTGGGGCCGTTGCATTCGGCGCAGCGGAGGGCGGTGCGGAATTTGTTGAAGGCTACGGCGCCGCGGTTGCCGCTGGTGACGCGCGGATTGTTCACGGCGATTGTCGACGAGGCGGACAATCTGCTGATCGACGAAGCGGTGACGCCGCTGATCATCAGCCGCAAAGACGAGAATACGGAGTTGCAGGACGCTTGCCGATTGGCGGCCGAAGTGGCGGGGAAGCTGGCGGAAGGCGACGACTACGAGATCGACGAAGATTACAAGGATGTGCGGATGACGGCGGCGGGGGTGAGCCGGATCGAGGAACTGGTCTCGTGGCGAACCGGGACTTACCATGCTGCAACCTGGATGCGGGAACTGGTTGAGCAGGCGCTGCGGGCGCGACGCTTCTATATTAGAGGGAAGCACTATGTCGTGCAGAACGACGCGGTGGTGATCGTGGACGAGTTTACCGGACGTTTGATGCCCGGGCGGTCGTGGCGGTTGGGCCTGCATCAGGCGGTCGAGGCGAAGGAAGGGCTCGCGATTTCGCCGCCGACGGAGGCTTTGGCACGACTGAGCTTTCAGCGGTTTTTCCGGATGTTTCGGCGGTTGTCGGGCATCACGGGCACGGCGCGGGAAGCGGCGGATGAGTTTTGGACGACGTATGAACTCCCGTTCACGTCGATTCCGCCGAACCGGCCGTGTCAGCGGGTCGAATGGCCGACACTCTATTATAGAAGCGCGGAAGAAAAATGGGCCGCGATCGTGCGCGAAATCGAGACCGTGCACGCGACCGGGCGGCCGATTTTGGTAGGAACGCGCAGTGTGGCGGCGAGCGAATCGCTGGCAGAAAGGCTGCAGGCGCGGGGATTGGCGTTCACGATTTTGAACGCGGTTCGCCACAAGGAAGAGGCGGGGATCGTGCTGCGGGCGGGCGAAAAATACGTGATCACAATCGCGACCAACATGGCCGGACGCGGCACGGATATCCGGATCGACTCGGATGTGGCGAAGCTCGGCGGGTTGCACGTGATCCTGACCGAGCCGCACGAATCAGGGCGGATTGACCGTCAATTGCAGGGGCGCTCGGGCCGGCAAGGCGACCCGGGAAGCACGCGGACCTTTGCGAGTTTTGAAGATGAAGTGCTCGTGCGTTTCCTGCCGAAATGGTGGCAGCGGGTGATGCGCGGCGCGGCGGGAGCTTCGAATTCCGGCTGGGCGAGGGCGCTGGCCAGGCGAGCATTTCGGCAGGCGCAACGAGCCGCGGAGCGGCGCGCGCAGCGCCAGCGGCGACTCGTCATGCAACAGGATGCGCAATTGGCCGAGTCGCTGACGATGGGTTACGCCGATCAGATCTGATCGCGGGTCGCCAACCCGTGGCGATGAAGCGGAATTTTTACCGCGAATCACGAAATATACTTGGCAACCGTTAGGGGAAATTCCCATGGTCGCGCTCGTTGTCCTCGCGTCCTTCCAGCTTCGACGCCCGTTCGGCCTTCCGCATTGAAGCGCTCGAACCACGTATTCTGCTCTCCGGCACGCCGTCGGATGGCGGGCTGTTGGGTGACGCCGAAGTGCCGCAAGGGCTGACCGAAATCCTCGTTGAGGCCGGTCAGACGTTGACGGAAACGGGAGCAAGCGAGCAGCCGGACGACAGCCTTTTCGCGGGCCTCGAGCCCATCGCTCCGGAGCCGGAGTCGGCGCCGGCCGAGTCCACTGCGGTGCCGGAAACGGTCCAGACGGATGTCTCCACAACGCCGATACAGGCCGAGGAACAGGCGATTGTCGGTGCGACCGAGAGCACGGAAAAGACCTCCGATCCGGTTGACGATGTGCCCGTGAGCGCCCCGGCAACGCCGGATTTGGAAACCATTTTTGCCCAGCTTGTGATCACGTTGAAGGCAGGCCAGGGGCCTCCGGCGACGCTGAGCGCCAGTTCAAAGGTTGTAGATAATGCACTTACGATCTCCTCGGGTGAGCAACTCTCCGGGAGTGGTTCTTTCAATTATAGTTTGGTTAACGGTGGCATCCTCTCGCCCGGCAATTCGCCCGGGATTACGGAGTGGGTGAGCTACACGCAGGAAGCCAGCGGCGTGCTCGTGATCGAGCTCGCAGGCACCACGGCAGGCACTGGTTACGATCAGGTGCAGGTGGAAGGCCTCGCGACTTTGGACGGCCGGCTGACCGTTGCCTTGCTCAACAATTTTCTGCCGACGGTTGGGGATACGTTCGACATCCTGACCTTCGGTTCTGTCTCGGGTAAGTTCGCGGACGCGGATGGCCTGATCGGATTCGGTGACGGTTCGACTTATCTCGAAATCGTCCAATCGGCCGACAAGATCCAACTGGTCACGCGGGCGTTCGCGTTTGGGTTGAATGCATTCGGCTTCGACCAACTCGGCGCCGCTCCGGCCGAAACGCTGGGCGAATTCCTGAGCTTCGATTATTTCGGCCTGACGAACATTTCGATCAGCGCTGACCTCAGCCTCGGCGATCTCGCTGAGTTGTCCGGCACGTTCGCGTTCACGCGGGTCTCGAACCTGAACGTGAATCTGGCCGGCGGCGGCACCAAGACCGTGTCGGGCTTCACGCTGACGATCGACGACGGATCGTTCATGATCGGCCTGCCGGGTTCGGATGTCGGCGTCACGGCGACCGGCGTCGATGCCGCGCTGATCTGGTTGAAGGACGGCACGACCACTTACTATGCGGTCAACGCTTCAGTTGGGTCGGCCAGCTTGGACGGCTTCGGGCCGGACCTCACGCTCTCGTTCGGTTTGACGGAGTTCGCCTTCAACCGCTCGAGCGCCTCCAGCGGCGGCTCGGTTCCGGTGATCGACTTTTCGCAACATGCCGGCGGTGGCTACGACATTGCGGTCGGTGCCACGGCCTTGCGTTTCGATTATGCGACCGACGTCACGGAAATCTCGGCGTCGGATTCCGAGCTGCAGATTGCGGACTTCATTTATGTGAATGGCAGCGTTTCGCTGACGCTCGGCCGGACCATGGACGTGACGCTCACCGACACTACGGTCGAGAACGTCGCGCTGTTCACGTTGGGGATGAATGACGTCACGGCGTTCGTCGGTCTGAATGGACCGTATTGGAACGACGCCGATGCCGACCGAGCCACCGGAGTTGCGGTCGACCAGATCGACCTCGCGCTCGCGCTGCTCACCCCGACCGATGCGGCGAAGACCGCGCGTTATTATGGTGTGGCGCTGTCGGGCGCATCGGCGGAGCTCGTCGGTTTCGATGGCTTCGAGATGGGCGTGAGCGGATTCGCGGCGGAGGCGAACGGTGTGTCGGGCGCCGCGGCCAATGCACCGGTGGTGGACTTCAGCAAGTTGTCGGGTGGATTGACGATTTACGCAGGCGGGGAGGCATTCACTCTAGAATATAATAGCGCATTGCTCCGCGCCGAGGCGGCGGACGTGAACCTGGTTGTTTCCGAGTTTCTCACGGTTCGCGGCGGATTTGCGTTTTCGAAAGGCACGTCAACGACGGAAACGCTGGATGGCGGCGGCACGCGGACCTTCGACGTGCTCACGGTCGGTTCGTCCGATGCATATCTGTTCGCTGGATTCGGCGGGCCGTATTGGATCGACAGCGATAACGACGGTCGTGTCACCGATCTCGATACGCCGGCGGAAGAGGGGGCGCTCGGTCTCGCGCTCGGCGGGGTGACCGTTGGACTCGCTTTCCTCAACCAGACGGGTGTCGCCAGCCCGTTGAAATATACCGCGCTCGAAGTTGCGGCCGACAGCGCCTCGTGGGTCGGGATGGAAGACACGCTGACGCTGACCGCCGAAGACGTCGTTGTAGCGGTCAACATGGCGCGCGACTCGAACGGTGCGGCGACGGATGCGGGCGACTTCGGTGCGATGACCGGCGGCGGGGTGACGGTTGCGACCGGCGGCGCTCCGGTCGTGTTGGATTTCGAGGGCGACGTTCTTCGGGTCAGCATCGGTTATGCGGTGGTGACCGTTTCGGAGTTCATCTCGGTCAGCGGCAGCATCGCGATCGAGAAGGGCGCGCAAGCGACCGAGCTGCTCGCCGATGATGTCAGCACCCGGACGTTCGACGTGTTGACGATTGGTGCCAGCAATGTGCACGTCTTCGCCGGCACGGGCGGACCTTACTGGGTCGACAGCAACAACGACGGTGTGATCGACAATGACGACACACCGGACAGCGCCGGGGCGATGGGACTCGCGGCGGGCGGCGTGGATCTCGCACTTGCTCTATTAGAAGAGAGTGGGGCGGCGACTCCGATTCGTTACGTCGCGTTGAGCGTTCATGCGGATACGGCGCTGTGGGTCGCGTCGAACAGCCCGGTGACCGTGCGGGCGACGGGCATCGATCTTCAGGTCAATTACGCGGAGGATCCGAACGGCAACATCGAAGCCGGCGACTTCAGCCGTATGAACAACGGCGCGGGCCTGTCGGTGGCGACCGGCGGCGATCCGATCGTGATCGATTTCGACGAAGCGCTGGTGAGGGTTTCGATCACGAATGCCGAACTCGGCATTTCCAACTTCGTTGCAATCACGGGCGGTATCACGATCGAACGCACCACCGAGACGTTCACGCTGGAGAACGGCACCTCGGTCACGGGCAGCTTGCTGACCATCGCGGGCAGCGGACTTTCGGCTTTCGCGGGGGCCAACGCTGGCACGGCCGGTGCGACGGGCGTTTCGCTGACTGGTGTGAATTTCGGCCTCGGCCTTTTTTCCGCGGATCCGACCGACGCCGCCATGGCGGGCGTTACCTGGACGACGCTCAAGGCGGACGTCGATGGGCTCTCCGTCGACGGAATACCGGATGTCGGCATCTCGGGCAGCTCTCTCTATATTAATATCAACCAAGTCGGCGGGCTCGCGCCGGAGCTCGATGCGAACGATTACGTCATCGATTACTCCGCGGAGGCCTTCGAGGTCGCGACGACAGGCGAACCGATCGAGTTCAATTTCGCGGGCGAGCTCGGCGAACTGCTCGAAGTCGGCGGCGAAATCGCAATCACGGTGGGGGGCTTTTTCCATGTGAGTGGCGCGCTCGCGTTTCGCCAGGCCACGGAGCAGGTGACGCTGGCCGACGGGACGACGCTCGCGACGCGCGCGATGGTGATCGGCGGCAGCAATCTGGAGGCATTTGTCGGACTGAACGCCAACACCGCCGACGAAACTGGATTCTCGCTGACCGGCGTCGAATTTGGTCTCGCGGTCTTTGCATCGATCCCGGCCGACGACGTGACACCGGCGTCGCGATGGCTCTCGCTGAAGGCGACCGCCGATGGCGCGACCTTCGCGGGAATTAGTGATCTCACGCTCTCCGCGACCGACATCAGTGTCGGTATCAACACCCAGCTCGGGCTCGGCGTGGGCGTGGCCGCGAACGTGGTCGATTACTCCGGCAGCGTTTTCGACGTCGCGACCGGCGGGGCGACGCCCGTGTCACTCGATTTCGATGGTGAAGACGGCGATCTTTTCCGCGGCTCGCTGCAGGCCGACGTGAATTTCTTCGGATTCCTGACGGCATCGACGGAGCTCGCGTTCGCGCGGAAGTCCGGCGAAGCGAACGTCGGCGGTTCAACGGTTGCCGTTACTCAGCTGCTGATCGGCGCCAACAACGGTAGCGCGTTCGTGGGCATGCCGGGCGATGCGAATTCGCGCGTGGGCTTCGCACTGTCGGGCCTCGATCTCGCGCTCGCGATCCAGACCGATCAAGCCGATCCGACCCGTCGCTGGACCTCATTGGAGTTAGAAGCGGACACCGTGACTTTCGAAGGCATCCCGGGTGTGACGATCGACGCCGATAGTCTGGTCGTTTCGATCAACCAAGCAGCGGTGGATGACTCGGTCGTGGATTTCTCCGACGATGCGCTGACGATCGAGACCGGACCGTCGACGACGCGCACGCTGACCTTCGACGCGGCCGATGGAGATTTCCTGCGCGCGACCGGCAATCTGCGGATCAATCTTCACAACTTCGTATTCCTCGCCGGCTCGTTCGGGCTGGAGAAGAAGTCGGTGACGTTCGATGCGGACAGCGGAAACGAGACTTTCCAGACGCTGACGTTTGGCACGTCGAGCGCGTATGTGTTTGCCGGTTTGGGCGGACCCTACTGGGTGGATAGCGACGGCGATGGTGACATCGATGGCGACGACCAGCCTGAAACGGCCGGCGCGCTTGGCATGCAGGTCGGCGGCGTGAACGCGGCACTCGCGATGCTCTCGCGCGCGGCTTCACCGGGAGTGACCTACACGGCGCTGCACGCGACGGCGGACAGCGCGGGGTTTGTCGGGATGGAGGATATCTTTGCGCTGTCGCTCGCGGACGTGACGCTGCAGTTGAATGGGGCGACGGATCGCAACAACCCGGAGGCGACGCCCGCGGTCCTGGATTTTTCCGCGATTCCGGGCGGCGGCTTGAGCGTGTTGACCGGCGGCGATCCGATCACGCTCGACTACGATCATGCGCTGTTCCGTGTGAGCGCCGACGATGCGCTGCTGCAAGTATCGGAGTTCATCTATGTGCGCGGGGCGTTCGCGTTCGAGCAGGGTGAACCGGTGGCGGAGATTCTCGAAGACGAGTCGATTCGCGAGCTCGACGTCACGACGATCGGTTTCTCCAACGCGTATCTTTTCGCGGGTGTTGGCGGGCCGTATTGGACGGATGCGCAGATCGCGGATCCGAATCAGCCGGCCGGCGACGGTGTATATGGTATCGCGATCGGAAACATTTCGGTCGGCATGGCGCTCCTGCGCCAGACTGGCGTGGCCAATCCCGCCACTTATTTCGCGCTGAAAGCCCACGCGGATTCCGCGTCGTGGATCGGGTTTTCCGATGTGTTGAAGCTGACCGCGACCGACATCACGGTGGAGATCAACCGCGCGAGCGATCCGGCGAACGTCATCACGGCGGCGGATTTCTCGGGCATGGAGGGCGGCGGACTGACGATCAATCTCGGTGCGGGCAACAGCACCCTGATCGACTTCGATCAACGCCTGCTGCGCGTCACGATCGACCAAGTCCAACTTGCCGTCGCGGACTTTTTCCATGTGACCGGCACGGTCGCGATCGAACAGACGGAAAAGACGCTCACGTTGCGCGACGGCGATCAGGTGACCGGCAGCTATCTTACGATCGGCGGCACGGGAATGAACGTCTTCGCCGGAGTGAACGGCCCCGACACCCATGCCGGCGCGACCGGGTTCTCGTTGACCAACATGGAACTCGCGCTCGGCCTCTTCTCGCCTGACGCGAGCGAAACCGCCTACGCGGGCTATCGCTGGTCTTCGCTCCTTGCCACCGCGGACAACATGTCGCTCGTCGGCATCTCGGATTTCGAACTCTCCACCACGTCGGTCGAACTTCAGCTCAACCGCGTCTCGGGAGCGCCGAGCGAAGCGGTCGCCAACGACAAGGTCATCGATTACTCCACGACTCCGGTCGCGGTTCTCACCGGACCGACTACGTCGAAGCCGATCACGTTCGCTGGCGATCTCGGACAACTCCTTCAGGTCAGCGGCGACATTGCGATTACGGTCGGCGGCTTCTTCCATGTGAGCGGCGGACTGGCTTTCCGTCAGGCGAGCGATCGTGTGACGCTCAAGAACGGCGACGAAGTCGACGTGCGCGTCCTCAGTGTGGGCGGCACCGGCCTCAGCGGTTTCGTCGGTCTGAGTCGCGGCACGGCGGGCGAGATCGGCTTCAGCATCACTGGCGTCGAATTTGGCCTCGCGATCTTCAGCAGCATTCCGCCCGACGCGGCTACGGTTTCGTCGCGCTGGTTCGCACTCACGGCGAGCGCGACGAGTGCGAGCTTTGGCGGCATCACGGGATTGACCGCGACCGCGTCGAACATCGAGGTTCACATCAACCGGCAGCTCGGCCTCGCGGCGGGGGTCGAAGCGAACGTCATCGATTTCAGCGGTGATGCTTTCGCGGTTCCGACCAGCACGACGACATCGGTCGATTTGGAGTTCGACGCAGCTGATGGCGCGCAGCTTCGCGCGACGCTGACCGCGGAACTCGATCTCTTCGGCTTCGTCACGATCTCGGGCAACATCGGCATCGAGAAGAAGACGCTCGATGTCACGCTGGCCGACGAGGACAGCACGACGCTGTCCGCCGACATGCTTTCGATTGGCGGCAGCGGGGTGAATGCCTTCATCGGCGTGAATGGCGGCACGAGCGACGCGATCGGTTTCCTCGTAAGCGATCTCGATTTCGGTCTCGGCTTCTTCACGCCGGCCAATGCGACCGCGAACAACGATCATCGGAAATGGACCGTGCTTCAGGCCAACGCGGCTGGACTTAGCTTTGAAGGCCTCTCCGAGTTCGGGCCTTCGGTCACCGATCTCAAGGCGGAGATCAACCGCGCCAGCGGCACGCAGGCGGGCGGCCTGGCGAATACGACGGTGCTCGATTTCTCGGATACGACGCTCGATGTGCTTTCCGGCACGGGGGAGACCTTCACGTTGAACATCGACGGCTCGCGCGGCGAACTCACGCGCGCGTCCGCGGAGGTGCAGTTCAACCTCTCTGACTTCGTCTATCTGCGCGGCCGGTTCGGTTTCGAGAAATCCACTCCGGCCGACCGCCTCACGCTTTCCAATAATACCACGGTCGCGACGACGGGCGTGCTTGCGATCACGGGCTCAAATATTTCCGCGTTCGTCGGATACGCCGATGGCGGGTTCGATCCGAACCGCAGTTTCAGCGATCAGCGGGACGAGCTCTACGGCTTCGGGATCGAAGGCCTCGATTTCGCGCTCCTCCAGGTCAAGGCCGGCGGCCGCACTTACACCGCGTTGAAGGCGCACGCGGATTCGATCGCGCTTTACGGCTTCGATGCCTCGACCTTCGAGCTCTCGGCGGCCGACGTCAGCCTCGAGATCAATCGCGTGGACGCCCTGAACGCCCCGACAATCGACTTCGCCGCGACCTTCGCGGACGAAGACGGTCTCAAGATCGAGACCGGAGGCGACGATGTTGTGATCGATTTCGAAGGCGGCGATCGCCTGCGCGTTTCCGCGGGTTCTGCGACGCTCTCGATTGGCGACTTCGTTTATGTGACCGGCAGTCTCGCGTTCGAGCGCGCGACGTTTGCCGCCAACACGCTGAACAATGGTGGCCTCACCAACCTGGGAGCGGGCCGGGGCTTCACGGTCGGCGGCAGCAATCTGACGATCTTCGTCGGTTACGCCGAGGGTGGCATCGATCGCTCGAAGACCCTCGATCAGCAAAAGGACAATCTCTACGGCTTCGGCGTCAGCGGCGTTTCGTTTGGCCTGCTCTCGTTGAAGGTTGGCGCTGATTCTTACACGTCGTTGAAAGCCTCGGCCGCAACCATCGCGCTTTACGGCATCGATCCGGATATCTTCGAACTTTCCGCCACCGGATTCAGCGTGGAAGTGAATCGAAGCAGTGTCCTCAACAAGGGGCTCGATTTCAAAGAGAGCTTCGGTGCGAACGGACTCTCCATCACCACGGGCGGCACGCCGGTCGCGCTCGACTACGATGCGGGTGCGCGGCTCGGGCTGTTCGCCAACCAGGCGATTCTTTCGCTTTACCGCTTCGTCTTCATCCGCGGCAGCTTTGGCTTCGAGCAATCCACGTTCGCAGCCAATACGCTCGATAACGGCCTGCCGATCCTCGGCGCCGGACAAGGCTTCACGATTGGCGGTAGTAACATCGACGCCTTTGTCGGCTACGCGAGCGAGACGATCGATCGCACGAAGAGCTTCGCGGATCAGGAGGGCATCCTTTACGGCTTTGGCGCCACGAATGTTTCGTTCGGCATGGCGCAGATCAAGGCGGGCGGCGCGACTTACACGGCGTTGAAAGCGACGGCGGCGACGATCGGCTTCTACGGGATCGACACCGAATTCTTCGAGGTCTCCGCGAGCAGCTTCAGCATCGAGGTCAACCAAAGCACGATTCCCAACAAGGCCCTCGATTTCAAAACCAGCTTTGGCGCGAGCGGCCTCGAGGTGCGGACCGGCGGGGAGTCGAACGTGAACCTCGACTTCGGCCCGGGCGAAAAGCTCGGCATCTTCGCGGGCGAGGCGATTCTCTCGATTTATCGTTTCGTTTATTTGCGCGGCAGCTTCGGTTTCGAGCGGTCGACTTTCGCGGCCGGAACCTTGGACAACGGCCTCCCGATTCTCGGCGCAGGCCAGGGCTTCACGGTCGGTGGCAGCAACATCGACGTCTTCGTCGGCTACATCAACGGCACCATCGATCGCACGAAGACGTTCGCGGAGCAGTCGGACATCCTCTACGGCTTCGGCGCGACGGGCGTTTCGTTCGGCATGGCGCAGATCAAGGCTGGCGGCGCGACCTACACGGCGTTCAAGGCCAATGCGTCGACGATCGGGATCTACGGGATCGATCCGGAGATCTTTGAGCTTTCGGCGACGAACTTCGCAATCGAAGTCAATCAGAGCTCACTCCCGAACAAGGCCCTCGATTTCAAGACGAGCTTCGGTCCGACAGGACTGGAAGTGCGCACGGGTGGGGCGACGAACGTGGAGATCGATTTCGGGCCCGGTCAGAAAATGGGTCTCTTCGCGGGCGAGGCGGTGCTCTCGATTTATCGTTTCGCTTATTTCCGCGGAAGCCTCGGCTTCGAGAAGTCGACCTTCACCGCGAACTCGCTGAACAACGGCCTGCCGATTATCGGCGCCGGCCAGGGTTTCACCATCGGCGGCAGCAATATCGATGTGTTCCTCGGTTACATGGACGGCACCATCGACCGCAGCAAGCGGTTCGCCGAGCAGGATATCGGGCTTTACGGATTCGGCGTCGAAGGCGTCGACTTCGGCATGCTCCAGGTGCAGGCGGGTGGGGCGAGCTACACGGCGTTGAAACTTCACGCCGACACCGTCGCGCTCTACGGAATCGATCCGGAAATATTCGAACTCTCGCTCGAAGGCTTCGCGATCGAGATCAACCGCAGCACGCTGCCGGGCAAGGCGCTCGACTTCCAGAAGAGCTTCGAAGAAACCGGCGGCCTGGTCGTTCGCACCGGCGGCGACGACGTCACGATCGATTTCGATTCCGGCGAACGGCTCGGTCTCTTCGCCGCGGAAGCGACGCTCTCGATTTATCGCTTCTTCTATTTCCGCGGCGGCCTTGGCTTCGAGAAAGCCGAATACCCGACGAATCTTCGCCTCAGCAACGGGCTGCCGGTTCTTGGTGGAAAAGGCTTCGCGATCGGCGGCAGCGACATCGACGCATTCGTCGGCTACATCGATGGCGCGATCGACTCGTCAAAGACCTTCAAGCAGCAGGCGGATAAACTCTACGGCTTCGGGGTCGAAGGCCTGACGTTCGGCCTGGCTCAGATTCAGGCCGGCGGACACACCTATACGTCGCTGAAGGCGGCCGCAGACACGGTGGAGGTTTACGGCTTCGACGACGAGACCTTCGAACTCTCGGCAGAAGACATCACGTTCGAATTGAATCGCTCGAACAATCCGCTTGGCGCCGTCATCAATTTCGCGACGAGCTTCCCCGCGGAAACCGGCCCCCCAAGCAAGCCGGCCGGCCTCGTGGTCCGCACCGGTGGCGACGATGTAGTGATCGACTTCACCTCGGCGCGC
Organism: Verrucomicrobiota bacterium; assembly: GCA_023426435.1. Lineage (GTDB taxonomy): Bacteria > Verrucomicrobiota > Verrucomicrobiia > Opitutales > Opitutaceae > Opitutus. The sequence goes on from JAFAAS010000139.1 coordinate 36,285, forward strand.
CTCGGCGGCACGGTTCACGACGCCACGTTGAATATCGGCGGTTTCGTTTACGCGAGGGCGGACGTCGCCTTCTCGCAAGGGGAGCGGGCCAACGTCGATATCAGGCTCGGAACTCTCGCCACGCTCCCGAATGTGCCCGTCAACACCATGTATCTGACGGTGCAGAACGCTTCAGCGTTTGTGGGGTTGAATGGTCCGTATTGGACCGACACCAACAAGAACGGTCAGGTCGATGCCGGCGAAACGAGCGAAGACGCGCTGGGCTTCTCGGTGACGGATCTCGATTTCGCGATGGTCTTGATGAAGACCGTGGTCGGCGACCAGTCGTATCTCGCGGTCAAGGCATCGGCCAACGGCATCGGGATCGTCGGCTTCGATCCCGACTTCTTCGATCTCACGGTTCAGGATGTCGCGGTCGAGATCAACATGGGCCCGACGGGCAGCTATGTGGATTTCGAGTCCAGCTTCCCCTCCGTGGGCGGCAACCCCGCCGGGTTCGCGATCGATGCCGGTGGCAGCACGGTCCGCTTCGACTTCAACTCGAGCCGCATCATGGCGCGCACCGGCTTCGCGCGTCTCACGCTCTCGCAGTTCGTCAGCGTGCAGGGCTCGTTCGCTTTCGAGAAGCAGACGCTCACGGCGGTCGATTTCAAGGGACCCGGCTTCAGCGTCACGGCCGGCGCCGAAGTGCTGACGGTTTCCGCGAGCAATGTTTACGCCTTCGCCGGTATCGGCGGACCTTACTGGCATCCTGACGCCGACGATATCGACGACCACGTCGAGACCGGAGCGCTCGGTCTTGCGATCGGCGACCTCGACTTCGCTCTCGCGATCGTGACGCCGAAGCTCGGCGGCGTCGTGAACATGAGCGGGATGCAGTTCTACGGGTTCAAGGGCCGCGTCGGCTCCGCCGAACTCGTGGGCGCGATCGACATCCCGGGCCTCGGTCGCTTCGACATCACCGATTGGATATCGCTGTCCGCGATCGACATCGATCTCGGGCTGAACTTCGGAAAGCTGCCCGGCTTCTACGTCGACTTCTCCGGATTGGATCTGGATTTCAATCTGCCGGATTTCGATCTCTCGATCGACATGCCGGACCTGTCGCTCTCGTTGAGTCTCGGTTTGGGCAGCGTGCTGGGCCTCCTGGATCTCTTCGAAATCGACGCGAGCTTCAGCTTCAGCATTTCGCTCGAATTCCCCGGCTTCCTCGACCTCGACCTCGGCAATCTCTTCGGCAGCATCGAACTGCCCGATGCGTTCGGATTCCTTCGCGGTGCGTTCGATCTGCTGAGCAATCTCGACCTCTCGTTCGGCTTCGATCCTGACTTCGGCTTCTCGCTGCGCGGCTTGCTCGAGATTCCCGACATCACGCTCAACCTCGGCGACTTCGTATATATCCAGGGCGATTTCGCGGTGAAGTTCGGCGATCGCCACGAAGTCGATGTCGTCACGGGCTTCCCGTCTGCGCTGACCGGTGCGGCCGGCGCGGCGCTCGATGCGATTCTCGATCAGATCATCGATCTGCCCGAGATGCTGAAGCCCGATTTCGCCGACGACCTCGCGACTCTCGATAATCTCGCCGTGCGCGCGATCACGTTTGGAGCGTCGAACGTCAATGTGTTCGTCGGCTACGGCACGCCCGACTTCAGCCGCCCGTTCTCTGAGCAGGACCTCATCGGCTTCGGCATGCGCAACGTCGATGTCGCCTTCGGCATCTTCGATCCGGAGACGGTGCTCGGCATCGAAGTCCCGCGCATGTATGCGCTGCAAATCACGGCGGACGAAGTCGGGGTTTACGGCTTCGGCGACTGGTTCACCGTTCGCGCCGAAGGGATCACGGTAAACGTCAATTACGGCAGTGAGTGGGATTTCGCCGCCGGCACGGGCTGGCGACCGGTGATCGATTTTGCCCACAGCTTCCCGGCTTCGGGCGACACACCCGCGGGACTGAAGATCGAGACGGGCGGCGATCCCGTTTATCTGAATCTCGACGGTCAGGAACGCATCGGCCTCTCGGTCGAATATGCGGAAATCCGCCTCGCGAGTTTCGTCGAGATTTACGGCTCCTTCGCCTTCGAGAAAGGGCCGCGTTACAACCTCGATATGAAGACCGGCATCAGCGCGGATCTCGCGGACACGCTCGGAATTCCGACCGGCTTCAACGACATCGAGATGGCATCGATTACCATCGGTGCCACCAACGTCCGCGCGTTTGTCGGCCTCAGCGATGGGCGCGCCTGGATGCCCGCCACGCCCAACGGCCGGGTCGATGACCACGCCACGCTCAGCGACGAGGCGATCGGCTTTGCCATCGACGACTTCAACTTCGCGCTCGCGATCTTCAAGCCGACCGTCTTCCCGCAGCAAATCGAGCAATACGCGCCGAAGTTCTACGCACTTAAAGCCACCGCAAACCAGATTGGTTTCGTGGGCGGCGGCGAGATCTTCAAACTCGAGGCCAACGACGTCGAAGTGTCCGTCAACGGCAGCTCCATCTCGAATCCGATCCAACCCTACATCGATTTCGCTTCCAGCTTCCCGGCGGAAGCCGTCGGCACCGATCCCGATGGAGACGGCCGCATCGGCGAACCGGCGGGCTTCCAGGTCAACACGGGTGGGGCGCCCATCTATCTCGATTTCGATTCGGCGTTGATGAAGTTCGAAACGTCGTTCGCGGAAGTGCAGATCGCCGAGTTCATCTATGTTGCCGGTTCGTTCGCGTTCACGAAAGGCCCGCGGCACACCGTCACGGTCAACAGCGGAACGGGACAGACTTACACGAACGAGGTCGAATTCCTCACGATCGGTGCGTCCAACGTTTACGGTTTCGTCGGGCTCGACGGACCGTATCGCCAGGACTCGAACAACGACAAAGTCGTAAACCATCTCGATCCGATCAACTCCGACGCGATCGGCCTCGTCCTCGAGAATCTCGACTTCGGCCTCGCGATGATGCGTCCGACGGCGCTGCCGGGCGATGTGCCGCTGAAATACATGGCGCTGAAAGCGACGACCGACTTTGTCGGCCTCGTCGGCATGGGCGACATCATCACGCTCGAAGGCTACGACCTGTCGCTCGAGTTCAACGACATGATGGCGCCCGGCCTTGGTGTCGCGGGCTTGCTCGCGCCGACACCGAGCGTCGACTTCATCGCGAGCTTCGGCCCGGACGGCTACGAGCTCGATACCGGCGGCGACCCGGTGTATCTGGATTTCGATACGGAACTGATCCGCGCGAAGATCGGCTACGCCGAGATTCAAGTGGCCGGAGTCGTGCAGCTTTCCGGCAGCGCTGCGTTTGCGCTCGGGCCGACCGAGAGCGTGACGCTTTCCGACGGCAGCACGAAGAACGTCCGCACCATGACGTTCGGCGTGAACGACGTTTACGCGTTCGCCGGCATCGGCGGACCCTACTACCGCGACACCAATGGCGACCACCGAATCGACGAGAACGATACGACGAACCCGAACGCGAAGGGCCTCGCGCTCGAAAATGTCGATGCCGGGTTCATGATCATGCAGGCGGTCGATCCGCTCGACACGTCGTTCTACCTCGCGGGCAAGCTTTCGGTGCCGTTCCTCGGGATTGTTGGAGTCCCGGGGATCACGGCGCAGGCGACTGAATTCGAGGTGGAGATCAACGTCGGTGCCTCGATCAGCTCGGGTATCGCGGTCGTGGACTTCACGAAGTTTGCGAACGGTCACTACGCCGTTCCGACCGGCAATGACGCGGAGCCGGTGATCCTCGATTTCGACAGCTTCCTGATCAAAGCCGGCGGCGCGATGAGGGTGAACATTCTCGATGTCCTCGAGATGAACGGAGCCTTCGACTTCGAGCTGACGACCGAGCACATGATCGTGTTCGTCGACGCCGACGCTTCGATCACCATCGCCGGCACCCAGCTCTTCACCGCCGACGCCAAGGGCCTGCTTGTCATCAACGGCGATGGTCTGGCGCTCATGGTCGAGCTCGATGCGGGCTTCGACCTCGCGAGCGTCCTCGAGGTCAACGTCGGCCTCGACCTCTACATCAACACCACGGGCAAGGTCTACACCTACACGGTGCCGGTGCGCCTGCAGGACGACGTTGGGTATTCGAGCATTACGATCTCCGCCGGCGCCCCGCGCAGCGACGGCGGCTACGATCCGGCGGGCAGCTACTTCGTGTTGAGGGGTGACGGCTCGATGAAGCTGCTCGATTTCATCACCTTCAACGGCGACTTCTACTTCAAGGTCAGCTCCACCGAGATGGAGCTGCAGGTGAACGCCACCGCGAACTTCTTCGTCGGCACGCTGGCCGCCTCCGGCTTGCTGCGGATCAACCAGCACGGCCTCGTGGGCAGCTTGCAGCTCGGCGGTTCGCTCTCGATCGGTTCCGCGTTGAGCATCACCGGCACGTTCCAGCTCGAGATCAACAGCACGAACACGCAGCAGCAGATCCAGACGCTGAAGTTCAACGCCGACAACGAAGTCATCGGCCTCGAGTCCGCCTACATCGACGCCAACACCTATCGCATCATGGTGGGCGGCACGATCACGCTGCTCGGCGCGATCGAGATGAAGGGCAGGGCGGCGCTGAAGTTCAACAACGAGGGCATGGAAGCGCAGTTGAACATGTTGCTCGATATCGGCATCGGCGACATCGGCATCGACGGCAAAGCGGCGTTCCTCAATACCGCGAGCGGTCCGGTCTTCGCGATGTCGATCACCGCGCACGCCTCGCTGGGCATCGGCATCATCGGCATCTCGGCGGAGGCGACGGTGCAGTTCAACACCGACAGCGTCGATCGCCTCGGCATCCGGCCCGGCTTCCTCGTCGCGTTCGACGGCGAGATCAAGCTGATCGCCTTCGACATCAAATTCGAAGGCGCGATGCGCTACGACTCGATCACAAAGATCTTCGAGCTGAGCATCGATCGGGCCGAGTTGAACTTCTTCAATTTCATCCGCGTCGGCATCAACGGCTACATTCGCTCGAACGGTGAATTCGAGATCACGGGACGCGCCGAGGTAAGCTTCGGCCTCGGGCCGCTGCACTTCAGGGCTGGCATGGAACTCACGTTTGCGGATTGGGGCTTCACCGGCCGCATGTGGGGCTCCATTTCGCTCGAAATCGATTTCGGGCTGTTCTCGATCGATATCACGCTCGCGGGCATCGAGGCGTTCATCGAACTCACCGAAGTCAGCGCGTCGATGGGCATCACGGTCACGGTCATGGGCATCCGCTTCTCCGGCGACATCACCTGGAGCTGGGGAGCGCCGCCGATCATCGCGAGCCAGGTCGGTGACACCGTCTATCTGCACATGGGGTCACGCGGACACCAGCGGGGTGACCTCTATCTCGACATCCTGCACGAAACCTACCGCATCTCGAGCGCCGGCGGAAATTCGATCAACGTCCACGCGCTCGGCCAGACGAAGACGTTCCACAACGTCGCGCGCATCGTTGCCGACGGTGGCGACGGCAACGATTACATCAGCGTCGAATCGGGAGTTCGCGCCAAGGTGGAATTCGACATGGGTGCGGGTGACGACATCGTCGTCGTCCGCGACGTTGCGCCCAACAGCACCGTCACCATGGGCTCCGGTGACGACGTCGTATTTTCAACGGCCGGCGATCCCCAGCGCGATAACGCGGGCAATATCATCGCACCCGCGAGCGGTCCGTTCTACTTCGATCTCGGCAGCGGCGACGACACCTTCAACGGCAGCGATGGTCATGAGATTGTCACCGATCTTTCCGGCAAAAACGAGATCCACACCCGCGGCGGCAACGACACGCTCACGCTCCAGTTCGGCAACAACAAGGTCTCGACGGGTGAGGGGAACGACACGATCACCTTCCTCGCCGGCCTGAACGAAACGACCCTCGATACGGGCGGCGGCGACGACACCGTCACGATCAATGGCTCGTCCGGCGATCACACGATCCAGACTGGCGCCGGCAGCGATACTGTGACCATCAACGGCGGCGAGGTCACCCTGAACACCGGCGCCGACAACGACACCGTCACGGTCAACGCCGGCACCGTTAACCTCGATCTCGGCGCAGGCGACGACGTCGTGCACCTCACCTTCACGAACGGCAATGTCACCATCGAAGGCGGCAGCGGTTACGATCGCGCCATTCTCCCGCTGCACACCGACCAGGAAATCCTGCTCGCCGACCATACCCTCACGTATCGTTCGCAGATCATCAACGTGCGCGACTCGCTCGACATGCTCGAGTTGACCGACACCGCGGCGCAGACCGTCTTCCGCAGCACCTCGGCCAATGGCGACAACTGGGGCGCCGTCGGCATGACCGTCAACGCCAGCGGCGTGATCGATGTCCGCAACGCCAAGTTCATCGCGCCCGCGGCCCGCTATGCGTTCTACAGCGCGGGTATCAACGGCACGCTCTATACCAATTTCGATATCCTGACGGTCGTTAACACCGGCACGGGCTCGAACGCCAATATCATCGTCGAGGAAGCCGACAGCCTCCAGATCGCGGGCAACTACAACAACGCTCACGGCCTCTACGCGCCGAACGGCCGCATCGACGTCCGCCTCAACGGCCGCGACGCACTCCTGACACACCGTTCCGGCATCATCAGCACCGGCTCGAGCGGCGGCAACATCTCGATCGTCGCCGATGACGTCGATTTCCGCGCCGGCCGAGGCACCGTGCGCGGCACGGGTGACCTCGTTCTCCGCGGTGTCAGCGATGCGCTTGTTTACAAGATCGGCGCGGCCGGTTCCGACGCCTTCGGCAATGACTTCTCCTCCGGCGGGCCCGACGGTTCGTTCGACCTCTCGTTGCGCGATATCGACGCGATCGCCGACGGTTTTGCTTCGCTGACGATCGGCCACACCACGGCCGCCGGCACGACCATGATGGTGGGCGACCTCGAAGACCGCACCTTCGACAACTATCTTCGTGCGGTGGTCGACGCCGACGGCGCTTACGTTCTCAGCGTTTCCGGCAACCGGCAGGTTGTGGCGATGAGCACCACGTTCCTCGGGAAGCTGCGCGATTTGGCCACGCTCACCGCCACCCGCGTCAATGTCGTTGGCGACGTCCAAGCCACCGATTCCGTCGATGTGATCGGTCGGGTCATCGAGGTAAACCGTTCCAACATCAACGTTCCGCTCGGCATCCCTGATTCCGGCATCACCGCGCAGGCGATCACCATCACCGCGACGGAGCAGGTGCTCGTCAGCGGTTGGCTCCTGGCGGGCGACAACATCACGGTAAATGTGAACGGAACCACCGGAGTCGGCGCTCTGGTCACCTATGGCGACGGCGCGAACAGTCTCACCGCCGACATGGGGAGCACCTTCCGCACGCTCAACGACAACGGCGTCATCGCGGTTACCACATCCGGCTCCATCAAGATCGCCACGGCCGTCGAGGTGCTCGGCGCGAACTCCACCGCGACCATCACCTCCGCAACGGGCCTCGCCGTTCTCGGCGGCGGCTCCGTCTCGGCGCCGGCGGACGGCGGCGTGATCACCCTGCAATCCGATACCTTCCTTCATCTCAATGTTGGTTCGGCCATCCGGGGCGGCGCGACGTTCGACTATAGCTCCGGCGAGCCGGTGCCGGTGAAGACGGGCAACAACACCCGCATCAACCTCCTCACGAACGGCGAACTCATGCTTTCCGGCTCGGTCACCGCCGCAGGGGAACTCGTGATGGAAGCCGGCGATTCGCTCTTCGATCACGCCGATTACTTCGACCTCATTCTTGCGGCGCAAATCGCAGCCACGGGTGTGACGCCCGCCGCGTTGGCCGCCCTCAACGCTGGCACTCTCAACGCCGAACTCCTCGCGCTCTTCGCCTCCGCCAATATCACCTTGGGCAGCGGCGTCACCGTGACCGCGGTCGGCAACTACACGGGTTTCGATGAGCTCACCGACGAGCAGAAGGCCATCGTCGCTAACGCCCTTGGCTATCAGGTCGTCAACGGTGTCAGCTTCTACAATCCGAACGCCGCGCCCGGAAAGCAGTTCGTCACCACCTTCCTCCAGGGCGCGATGCCCGACTATCGCAACGCCGACATCGACTGGAATGGAGTGGGAACTCCGGCCGCGAACGCGACCTTCGAAAATCTCACCGGCGCCCAGAAGCTCCGCGTTGCTCAGACCTTGGGCTACACGGCGATCGCCGGCCCCGTGGTTTACTACAACCCGAATGCCGAGCCCGGGAAGCAGTTCGTCACCACGTTCGTGCAGGGTGGACGCGCCGACTACAGCAACAGCGATGTCGATTGGGACGGCGCTGGCGCGCCGGCCGCCAACGCCAGCTTCGAGAGCTTGACCGACGCACAAAAAGTCCGCGTCGCGGCTCACCTCGGCTACGGCTACGACGAAAATACCGGCAAGTATTTCAACTACGCCGCCGTCAACGACGACGACCGCATTCGCACGACCTTCACCCAGGGCCCCAAGGCCGACTACCAAAACGATCAGATCTACTGGGGCGGGGTGGGGACGCCCGCCGCAGACGCATCTTTCGAGAGCCTGACTGCCGCGCAGCAACAGCGTGTCGCGGAGTCCCTCCGCTACACCCGCATCGAAGGCGCGACCATCTACCACAATCCAAACGCTCCGGCCGGCAAACAGGTGGTCACGGTCTTCCTCCAGGGCGAACGTCCTGACTACAGCAATGCCCTGATCAACTGGGGCGGCGTGCCCACTCCCGCTGCCGGCACGACCTTCGCAAACCTCACCGCCGCGCAGAAACTTCGCGTCGCCGCGTCGCTCGGTTACAGCGAATTTACCGGCACGGTCTATTTCGATCCCACCACCGGCGAGTGGAGCGACTCGTTCGAAGGCACGGTCGCCGACTGGAGCGCGCTCGACCTCGATCAGCGTCGCGACGCCGCCAAGGACCTCGGCTTCATCGAATTCTTCAGCACGGTTTACCACAACAGCTCGGCCGCCGCGGCGGATCGCTTCCGCACCGAGTTCGCGCTCGGCGTGGATTATACGAACGAGACCGTCGCATGGAATGACGGCCTCGAGGTCCCGAACGACAACACATCCTTCGATCAGCTCACGGATGCCCAGAAGCGTTTTGTCGCCAGCCAGCTCGGCTACACGACGTTCGACGGCCCCGTTTATTACAACGCGGCCGCGTCCACTCCCGTGCGAACCGCGTTCACCGTCGGCGTCGACTACAGCAACGCCGGCGTCGGCCTGACCGGTGTTCTCAACAACAACCGCTGGATCGTTTCCGCCGGGTCGCAGAGTTATATGGTCTATGCCTCGGATCCTGAGGGCGACGGCATCTTCAACGACTTCGAGCTGCGCGACGTCCACCCGCTCTACGGCCACCGCGGCTTTGGCTTCCTGCTCACCGGCACTCTCACGACCCTCGAGGACAACCGCTCGATGAGCATCACCGGCGGACAGGATTCGATTGTTCGCGGCACATTCGATCTCCGCGGAGCGTCCTCCGATCTCACCGTCCAATCCGACAAATGGGTTTATTGGGAAGGCACCGCCAACGTCACCGGCAACCTCGGAATCTACGGCGGCGTGCGCGTGGACGGCACGAACCTCGGCGGCGCCAACTCCCACGGCCTCAGTGTTTGGATCGACCCAACCTCCAGCCTCACCACAGCCGAAGCCGGCACGAATATCACCATCCGCGGCGGGCAGGATGTCGTGGTCGGTGGCCTGGTCCTCGCCGGTGGTCGGCCGACCTCCGACGACGTTGACTGGGCCGGACCGGATTCCACCGTCAACATCAGTGCCGGCCAGCTGCTCGTCATCGACACCTCTGTCCTGGCTTCCAAGAGCATCGAAATCGTCGGCGGCACGCCTGGCTTCGATGACGACGGACTGAGCCTCGTCCTCACCAGCGATGCCGGGCTCGTCGCGCGCGGCGTCACGTCCGATAACAGCGGCGCACTTGTCCGTGTTCTCGCCCAGGGCGACATCCAGATCATGGGCGGAGTTCTCTCCGGCGGCACGAGCGTCGGCGACGCGGTGACCTGGAGCAGCGAGCCCGCAAGCATCTATATTGAGACGACCGGTCAGGCCTGGATCGGGGGCCGCACCGTGAACATCAACAACCAGCCGGTGGAGGTCGGAGGCCGCCTCCAGACGCTCGACCGCATCGACATCATCGGCGGGACGCACACGGACGATGGCGTTGGCGTGCTGGTGCCCGGTTCGGCCTACATCTCGACCCATTCGCCGGACGGCCAGATCGTCATGGTTTCCGCACAGGATGCGGTGGTAAACGGCGTGCTCGCCGCTGGCGGCGATATCATCACCCACCGCGACCCGAACGGTCTCACGCTCGGCATCACGATCAACCGCTTCAACGGCAACTCCGGCATCTCGATCACGGCCGGCAACCAGATCCGTCTCGGACGCGATCTCTACGCCGGCAAGTTCATTACCCTCAGTGGCGGCGTCGATCCGGTTGACAGCACGAGCGACAATCTCACCTGGGAGGGTTACGGCCTCGTGCTTTACGGCACGAGCCACCTCGCCACGTCCCAGCCGAACAGCGTCATCACCCTCAGCGGCGCCGGCCACCTTGCGGTGCTCGCGCCCGCTTGGACGCAGGAGGTCCTCGCGGCGGGCTTCGCCGAATACGCGACCGGCCGCCTCACCGGAGACACGACGATGGTTCTCCGTGTCAATCTCGGCACCCATATCGTTCAGGGCGCGGTGACGCTCACCGCCGCCGCCACCGCCAACAACAACGGTCTGGCCGACCTCGCCGACGACCTCGAAGCTGCGATCAAGGCCGCGACCTTCACCGTGGTCACGTCCGCCTCCGGTTCTCCCGTTGTCGGCAGCACGCAGCTCCTTTCGGGCTTGGAGGTTGGGCTCAGCGACGGTCGTCTGCTTCTTACTAGTAACTACGCGTTCACGCTGGTGGCCAGCGGCTCCGCGAACGCCGCTCGCATCGGCTTTACCCAGCTTGCCTCGGGCAATGTCGCCGCCACCCGCACCTATAACGTCAATGCTCCCGGCGAGGGCTCGGTCGTCAACTTCGGCTCCACCACCGGCGACAACGGCCCCGTCACGATCGACGGCTGGGTCCGCGCGCACTCTGGCATCAATTTCTACAACAACGGCGCCACCGATTCACTCCAGACGCTGAACCTGGGGATCACGGGCGTGCTTGAGACGCTCAGCGGGGGGATGAACTTCGATCTCGGGCTTGATGGCATCCTGCGCGGCAATCTCATCGCTCGTGGCCCCGGTTCCACGCTCACGCTCCACGCCGCCCGCTCCCTCGAGATCCACGGGAATCTCATTGCGCAGAACGGAATCTACCTCTCGGCCGGCGACGTGCTGGACTACGACACGACCAGCATCGTCACGCACAACAGCTCGCACCTGCTCGTGCTGAATCCCGGCGGCACCATCAGCATCGCCGGCCTCAACGACGTTTACATCAAGAGCTCCATCGGTGGCGGGAATATCGACATCCCCATCCTCGGCCTGACCGGCGTCGGCAGTGCCGATTTCGCCCAGATCAACATCGAGTCGACCGCTGGCCGCCTCGTCATCGACCACGCCTCAGGCCGCATCGAGACCGGCGCGCAGCTCAATCTCTCTGGTCGCATTCTCGAAATCGCCGGCGTGATCATCAGCACGCGAGCGACCCCCGCGGCCAACGACAGCGAAGTCGTTCTCAACGCCTCCGAAAGCCTCATCCTCAGCGGCACGCTCACGCTCGCCGGTTCGCTCAAGCTCGCCAGCAATCTCGACATCGCGCTGAGCGACGTCCGCATCATCGTGGGCAACGGCCAGGCCCTCAGCATCGAAGCCCAGCGCGACCTGCTCATCGGCGGCGTGGCGCCTCAGGCGGGCGACACGACGCCGACCGCCACCATCCTGCAAGGCGAAACCCGGGTGAGCCTCACCGCCGGCCGCAAGCTCATGCTCGGCTACGACAGCGGTATCTTCTCCAGCGGAACAGGCAGCCGCGTCGAACTTTCCGCCCGAGAAATCGTCATCGTTGGCAGCGTTTACGCCGGCGCCAGCTATGACGAAAACTCCGGACACCGCTGGACGGGTGCAGGCGCTCAACTCGTCGTTAATGCCGACGAGGCTGTGATCGTCGGCGGGTCGGGCCTCGACGCCAACTTCGCTTCCGCCACTTTCGGCGGCGATCTCGCCGCGTCCGGACGGGTCGTCGTCACCACGGGCCGCGATTCCACGCTCCTCGGCCTGTCGCTTTCCGCCCTGAGCGCCATCTATGCCGACGCGACGGGAGGAGGAACCTTCACCCCTTCGACACCCGGTTCGGTGATTCTCAACTCCGAGGGCAACATCCAGATCCTCGGTCTCGTCGAGTCGCGCGATGCCGGCTCCACGGTCAGCCTCACCAGCGCCGCCCAGATCTTCATCGATGGCCTCATCAAGGCTCAGAGCGCCCTCGCCATTGTTGGCGGTCGCGACTCCAGCCGCATCGGCGTCCTGCTCACCGGCGTGGTGCTCGACGCTAATGGCGACCGCGTCTCCGGCGGCACGCTCGACACGGCACCCGGCGGCGTGATCACCGTCCGCGCCGAAGATCAGATATACCTGGCCGGCGTGGTGGGCCAGCTCAGCGGTCCGAGCGATGCCCGCGTCGCAAACACTCGCACCATCACTCTCGAGTCCGGCAGCGATGTCACCGTCGCCGGTCTGGTCGATGCGGCCGATTCGGTCACCATCCAGGGAGCCAACGTCTACGTCTTGCAGGATGCGCGCGTGAAAGTGCGAGCGTCGGGCGCCAAGATCGTCTTCCAAGCGACCAACGGCATCTTCGTGCAGGCGGCGGACATGCCGGGCGCGGCCGTCAATACTCCGTCGACCACCGACGCGAACTTCGCCCGCACGGTCGATTTCACCGGCATCGACGTTCTGCTCGGTGTGACCTTCCGCGTGACCATCGCCGGAGTCGCGTTCAGCTATCAAGCAGTCGCAGGCGATTCGCTCGCCACCGTGGTCTCCAAGCTTGCCGCGAACATCGATGCGAGTCCGTCCTACGTTGCAGCGAGCAACGGCGCAGTCCTCACGATCAGCAGCGGTGCCGGGACCGCCGCGATCACCGCTCATGCGGCCCACGTGCCCGGCATCGTCGAGGCCACGGAATTCGTCCACCTGACGGCCGCCAATCTGCGCCTCGACGGCCTCGTCGCCACGACGTCGTCCGCCAGCCGCATCCTTCTCAACGCTCAGACGGACCTCGTCATCACCGGTCAGGTCAACTCAGCGGGCAAACTCGAGATCAACTCCGGAGTGGGTCGGACCTGGACGCTCGACCAGTTGACTGCGCCCATCTCGCGCAGCCAGCTCAGCAACGGCACGGTGGCCGTCACTCAGAAGGCCGTCGTTTATGCGGAGGGCGGCGTCCTCCTTCAGGCCGGCGGCGACATCATCTTCAACGCCGATGCCGACCCAATCGGCCAGGTCACCTTTGTCACGCCGATCACGACGACCAGCTTCAAGACCTTCACGGTCGTCACCGGCTATCAGCAGGTTGTCATCGGCCAGATCTCGGTGCAGCAGACCACTTGGGTAACCACTAGCATCACCGAGCAGGTGCGCACCGACCTCGTCGACGTGGGAGACACTTATCACACGATGAATGTCACCCTCACCCAAGTCGGCTATTACAACCCGAACGCTCCCGAGGGTCAGAAGTTCAAAGAGTATTTCATCGAGGGTATCGACTACTTCAATCAGGCCAACAGCTCCTACTACGGCTCCGCGTATAACGCCAACAAGGTCGTGAACTGGGCCGCCTATGGCGTCGCCTCGGTGACCGGCAACTACAAGGACACCACCAACTACAAGGCTTGGAACCAGCTCAGCGACGCGCAGCGGGCTGCCGTTCTCGCCGCCTTGGGTTACAAACCGCTCTTCGACTTCGATTATTCCAACTACCAGGTCCACAAGACGGAGGGCGTGAACGCTCCGACGGTGACCAACGCGACGCCTTCGTGGGAAAACGATCCCTTGGTCATCTACTCCATCGATGTCGCTGGCTGGCGGGATCGCTACATCCGTATGCCCGTCGGGGCGAAGGACGACGTCTTCCGCGTCGAAAGCACCGGCCAGACCCTGTATCTGAACGGGGACACCACGCAGGACGGCAACAGCAATGGCGACTGGGTGACGAGCAACGGCAGCGGCGAACTCGTCGGCTACTATGTCGATCAGGCTAACACCCAATACCGCCAGACCACATCCGACTACTATTTCCCTGATCGGGGCTATCCCACCAGCTCCGGCACGCCTCATCACTTCATCGAGGATGGTCGCGCCAACTGGAACGTCAGCTACTCCTCCGGTTCCGGCGTGCGGGTTTACACGCTCACGTCCAACCCGAACGGCAGCGGCGTCGGCTCCACCGGAAACCTCACCGCGATGCGGGACCCCAATTGGCATTGGCAGAGCACCGGCACCGCCCAGACGCAGAATTCGGAGTTCCAGCTCGGCCGCTTCACCAGCTGGTTCACGGCCAACCAGTCCTATATCAGCACTCTCCTCAACGACACCGCGTCCCTCGCGCTGTTGAGTTCCAGCAGCCGCACCCAGTGGGCTGGTCAATACTATACCTTTAGCGATTGGCAGCTATTCACATCCTTCTGGATCGATGACGACAGCGGCGACTTCCCCGGCGGACGCGACGAGGAAGGCTGGTTCCGATACGCGGGCGAGTGGGGGAGCGGCAACCAGTGGGGAAATCCCAACGCGGGCACCTGGCGTCCGCTCGACGACCACAGCCGGTGGGTGCTCGAACAGATCGCCAACCATCGCGACATCTATGTGACGTGGCGGCATCCCGACCTGCCCGCCGGTTATTTCTATCCGACCTCCGCTCAGAACTTCAACTACCTGAACGCGATCGCGACGGCGACTTCCTTCAGGCCTGCAAACCGGACCGTATACGACACGCAATACGATGGTAAGGTTCAGGTGGAAACCGTTCACGATTACCGTGCCGGGGGCGAGGCCTACGGCGGCGGCGGCGACGACATGCTCGTCATGATCCGCTACCGCCAGGAGTTCGTGAACTACATCTACGAACAGTTCCGGGACTATCTCTATCGCTGGACCTCGGAGCAACACGCGGTCTACGACCAGCGCATTCGTCAGACCTTCAAGGTCACGAGCCACAACGAAAACATCTATAATTACGTCCCTGTTTATCAGGAAACCACCCTGCGCACCGAGGTCGTCACCTACCACGACCAGACCGTTTGGGAAACCCGTCCTGTTACGGCGACCGAGACCAAACTCGTCACGGAGGTGGACTATGAAAGCAGCACCCCGACGACGGGCGCTTTCCCCGGCGACACTCTGGCCGGTCAAACCATCGCCATCGACTCTGGCCGCAACGTCAATGTCACCGGCATCATCCGCGCCGAGGAAACCGTCGATATCACCGCCGCCGGAAACATCACCGTCACCGGCAAGCTCGTCGCTGGAACGACGCTGCCCACCCAGACCGAAATCGTCGCGGGCGACCGCGTTTCCCTCACCGCCGGCGGTTCCATCACGATTGCCGACTCAGCCCGCATCGAAACGCTCAAGGATCTCGATTCCGATCCCGACACGGATCCAGTGATCAACCCGGCCGGTGTCATCACCATTCAGGCCGCGCAAAACGTCTTCCTCGGCCTCGAAGGCTTCGGTTCTTCCGATCCCGGTCCCGCCCGCGCCCAGGTCTCGATGGTGACCGCGGGTGACCGTATCGAAGTTCGCGCCGGCGGTAATCTCCTCTTCAGCGCCATCCTCCAGGCGGACAATTCCATCGTCCTCAGCGCGGGCGACTCCGCGGCCGGCACCGGCAAGAATGGCAGCATCACCGGCGACGCCGAGGGCCGCGCGGTCACCACCGCCAGCGCCAGCGACATCTCGTTCTCGGCCGGCGCCCTCGGCGGCGACATCCGCCTCACGAATTCCCAGATCATCGCGGTCGACCAGGTCTCCTTCTCCGCATCCTCCGGTCTCGTCAGTATCAATGGCGGCGTCCTCGCTGCCGACCACCTCTACGCTCGCGCCGACCGCGGCTTCCACTCCGCCGGGGCCTTCGATCACGACTCCAATGCCGCCACCGCCGACGTCCTCGTCGCCAACACGACGGTGAACACGGTGGACATCGAACTTGCTGACGCGGGCTCCGTCACGCTTGCGCTCACCGGCGCCGCTACGCTCACCCGCGTCGTTGCCGCCGACGGCGCCATCGCCATCGAGGCAGCCGGCACGCTCGTTGCCCATCTGGTCGAGACGCTCGGCACCAGCGAAAACAACGACATCTCCCTCGTCGTCTATCCCGCCACGCCCGGCGCATCCGCCGACCTCACGCTCGGCCAGGTCAGCGCCGGCGGCCGTGGCGACGTCGTCCTCCGCGCCGCACAGGGGCTCATCACCCAGCTGGCCGGCGGCCTGCTCGTGGGCGACGAACTCACCTTGATCGTCGCCGCCGGCCTTGAGCTCGCCATCAGCGCCAACGTCCTCACCATCCAGACCCTCGCCGCCGGCAATGTGACACTCACCCAGAGCGGACGCGACAAGCTCACGCTCAAGGAGGTCTTCGTCGCCAATGGCGACTTTAGCCTCAACGCCGACGGCACGGTGGAGGTCATCGACCTCGTCCTGGCGACCGATCGCGTCCGCAACGCGACCGACACCGATTGGATCCATCGCGGGGCAACCATCGACACCACCAGTGCGCCAACGGGAAGCGCGGGGGACATCCTTATCCGCAAGCTTTGGTTCAATGGTGAAGTCACGGGTGCCGATCGCGACCTCGTCGGGTCTTACGGCAAAGTGGTTCTGCGCGCCAAGGGGAGCATCACTGAGTCTGCCGCCGACGCCGACCTCGACCTCATTGCCGGCACCGTGGACTTCACCGCCGGCACCGGCATCACCGGCCTCGAAGCCAGCGTCCGCCGAATCGTGCGGCTCAAGACCACCTCGGGCGACATCACATTCTACCAGCTCGACCGCGCGGGTGAGATCAATCCGGGACTCACGGTCGGCATCGTCCAGACTGCCAACAACGCCGCCACCAACGTCCTCATCCAGGCGCAGAACGATCTCCGAGTGCTGGCCGACTCCATCGTGGAAGGCGGCACCGTCCGTCTGATCAGCACCGACGGCAACCTCACCGTCGAAGCTCCCGCCTCCGGCGACAGCATCCGTTATACCTCCGGCGTCGCCTTCAATGCCGCGCAGACCGTCAGCCTCTATCGCTTTTTCAACGCCCCTGATCTCATCGACTATCGGGCCGGCGAGGCCTTCCAGTTTGGCGTGGGACCCAACCGCACCGGTCTCCTGCCGTCCAATCTCACGTCGAACACGATCATCATCCATTCCGCCGACTCGCTCTCGATCACCGGGACGCTCACCGCTCGTGACCGGATCGAGCTCGTCTCCGACGCCGACGTGAGCATCACGGGGTCCATCGTGGTCAGCGGTGGCGGCACCCTGGACACCTTTATGGCCATCGCGCGCGGCGTGCGGCCGATTACCGTGGGTCGTCTCCTTCCGGGGCAGAGCACTCCGACATTGGTCGAAGAGCCGAGCGGCAACCTCACGATCCGCCTCGCCACGCTGTCCGCCCAGAACTTCGAGCTTCGTGCCCTGCGCGACATCACGGTCGAGACCACCGACGCGAATGCCGGCCTCGCCCTGACGGGCTTCATCGGCGGCGTCACCGGTTATACTTCTGCCGGCAACGTCACGCTCCGCACCCGGGGCGTTCTCACCGCCACCGGCGCCATCGTCGCCGCCGCCACCTCCGGACCGGCGGACGTTGGACGCCTCACCATTGCCGCTCGCAGTATCACCGGTGACAGCAGCTCCGTCTTCCTCGCTCGCGAGCTCGATATCGTTTCCGGCTCCAGCATCCGCATCAACACCTTGGTAGACACCATCGTCCGCGCCGAGTCCAGCGCGGCCGGTCCGTGGGGACTCAGCGCAACCAATGCGTGGGCGAATCCCGCCAGCTGGGTCGCCGGCGCTGCGGGTGACCTGATCATCAGTGAAGCGGATGCTCTCGTGGTTATTTCCGCGATCGCTCGTAACGGTGCCCTCGCCATCAACACCGCCGGCGACCTCACGGTTCATCAAGCCATCACCTATGGCGATGGCACCAGCGCCGCCACCGGTCACCACATTGCACTGAGGGCCGTCGGCAACGTCTTCATCGATTATGTCGAAACCGCCGCGGACCGCGGCGCACAAAAGAGCTACAGCAACATCCTCATCGACGCCACCGGCTCCGTCTCCGAACTTCCCGGCACCGATCGCTCGTATGCCGCCACCGCCGCCGGTTCGATCATCACCCTTTCCTCCGGTGCCGGCACGGCCACGATCACGCTCGTGGTCAGCAGCACCTCCACGGCGGACCCCGTCAGCATCGGCGCGGTCAGCGGCACGGGTGCCGACACCTCCGCCTCCCGCACAATCGATCTAAGTGCCATCAGCGTCACGGTCGGCGCCATCTACACCGTCACCATCGATGGGGCCCGATTCTCCCATAAAGCGGTCGCCGGCGATACCGCTGCCAAGATCGCGACCGGCATCGCCGCTGCGATCGATGGCCTCCGCAACACCATCGTCGATCTCTACGCCCACCAGATCATCCTGCGCGATGGCGTCGCCGACGTCGCCGAGCAGGCTCCGCTCTTGGTCAACGTTCCCAGCGTCACCGACGTCGACGACGCCAACGAACTCGAGATCAACTACACCGCCGCAGGCACCGGCTTGGCCACCGGCTCCACGACGCTGACCAGCGGCTACGCCCAGGATGCCGGCGGCGTGAGCGAGGTCATCGTCGTCACGGAGCCCGACGCCGGCACCAATGCGTCCCAGGTGGTCGAGCTCATCTATCCTGAGTCGGCCATCAACTCCGATCCGGCTAACAACCCGACCCTCTTTATCTACACCGTCACCATCGACGGCACGGACTATACCGTCCAGGCCGGTGACAACGTCAACGGACTGCTCGTCACCAACTCGTGGGCCTCCATCCTCGGCGCTCTCGAGTTCCTCGTCGAACAACGCCTCGGGTTCTCCGTCGTCATCGACACGGCCAGCCGCTCGCTCGCCATCACGGGTCCGCTCAACATCGCCTACACCGCCTCCGCCAGTGTGTCGCAGCAGACCAGCACCGAGGTGCCCGGCGGTGTGATCAACGATGGCACCCATCCCGTCCAGCAGCCCGGCTCCGATTCCCAGCAGGTCAGCACGGTCGGCTTCAACACCAACACCGCCCCCGACGGGAGTTACATCTACGAGATCGTCATCAACGGTAACAGCTACCGTGTGCAGGTCGGCGAGAACGCTTTCATCGACGTTACCGGCCTCCTGCCGAATGCCACCATCAGCTTCTCCGGCGCCAAGCCCAACACCGGCCTCAACGTCATCATCAACAGTCCCCACACCCCCGACACCAACTACGACCGCACCATCAATTTAACCGGTGCCACCGTGGTCAACAGCACGACCTACACACTCACCATCAATGGGACTGGCTACACCTACATCTCCGATGCCAATGCAACGCTTGCCGAGATCGTCGCGGGCCTGACCGCTGCCATCGCGCCCACCTACGCCGCCACCAGCAGCGGCAACACCATCACCCTCGCCAACAATGCTGGCACGTTCGCTATCACCGCGACCGACAATCTCGACGCCGTCATCAATGCGCCCGACGCTCCCGACGCCGACTTCGACCGCACCCTCGACTTCAGCGGCGTCACACCCGTTGCCGGTGCGGTCTATACGATCACGATCGGTGCCGACACCTACAGCTACACCGCCACCGCGGGCCAGACCCTCGCCCAGGTTCTCAGCGGACTGGTCGCCACTCTCCCGGCTGGCACTTACGATCCGACCGCCAGCGGCACGGTGCTGACGCTCCGCAAGGGCGCCGGCACGGAGGCCTCGCTCTCGGTCTCGGGCACGCTGCCCATCGCCGGCGGCGACCGCGTCACCATTTCGACCACCAGCGCCTCCAACCACACCTTCATCCATCTCACCGGCATCGAGGTGGCGAATAACGCGACCTACGTTCTCAAAATCAACGGGGTCTCCTTCACCTACACCTCAGACGGCAGCGCGACACTCGCCGAGATCGCCACCGCGCTGGCCGCCCAGGTGACGACTCACGCGACTTATTCCGCCAGCGCCACCTCGGCCAGCGTCAATCCGAACTGGAATTCGCTCCTCAACCGATTCAAGGCCCTGATCGAGGCGGGCGAGGCCATCAACGTCTCGATCAACGAGACCACCGGAAACCTCACCTTGACGGCCCGCACGAAGAACACGCCGTTCACCGTCACCACCGTCAACGTCATCCAGGTCGCCGCACTGGCGGATCTGAGCCTCGCTCCCACAACCCCGGCCAGCACAGGCGTCGCCCAAGTCACCGACCTCGCGTTCGCCGGCATCGCTCCGATCGTCGGTGCGACTTACACCATCGTCATCGATGGCGAGCGCTTCAGTGTCGTCGGCGGCACGTCCGATACCGACACCTGGTCCAAGCTCTTCGCCAGCTTCAAGACCATCATCCAAAGCCGCCTGCAGAACGTGAAGGGCGGCGACTCCACGCCGTCCGCCTACATCGCCGTTTCGTCCTCGGGCTCCACGCTGATCCTCACGGCGCGCGACCACAACGCCGCTTTCCGCGTCAACTCCGTCAGCGTCACGCAGGCCCCGGTCGCCGCCGCCGCCACGATCACCACGCCGACAGCTCCCGCCGCAGACGTGGCACAGGTCAGTCATGTGGTCTATTCCGGCACGCTCAAAGCCGGCGACCGCGTAACGGTGACCATTAACGACATTCCGTTCAGCGTCCGGGTAGGTGAGGGAGGCGTGACCGCGGATTGGTCGTCCGTGCTGGCCGCGCTGCGCACCTTCATCAACAACTTCTCCGTCACGCCTCTCAATGTCACGGCGAGCATCACCGGCACGCCGAACGCCGACCGCAGGCTCATCCTCACCGCCACGGAGACCAACAAGCCCTTCACGGTCGCCGACGCCCGCGTCACGCCTGCTCCGGCAGTGACCGACGGTGGTTCCACGACCACCCCGGCGGGCACGAGCCAGCCACAGATCAACGAGGTTGTTTTCAACGGCGACCTGGCCATCAGCACCGGCAACCGCTACGCGATCACGATCAACGGCACGAAGACCTTCGCCGTCGAGGTCGGGCAGGGTGGGGTGACCGCCTCGTGGGCTTCGGTTCTCGGCGCCTTGGTCGCGGCCATCAACGCCGACTCCACGCTTCCACTCACCGCCGCAATCAAGGGCGGCGATGCCACGACCCACACCGTCGTCCTTACGGCCAAATTGCCGAACGCCACGCCGCCGTTCACGGTTTCCAACGTCGAGGTCGTGTTCGATGAGACGCTCTCCATCCCCGACGTGCCCACCGTCTTCGTTCGCACCGACGCCGGCACCGCTGTCGCCCAAGTGTCCGTGATCACGTTCAACGGCGCGACCAACCCCAACAACAAATACACGGTCATCCTCAACGGGAATCCCGCCACCACGTATTCCGCTCAGCCCGGCGTGGGCGGCGTCGCCAACAACTGGAACGCCGTTCTCGCCAGCCTCGCCGCCCAGATCTCCGCCGGCTCCATCGCCGAAGCCACTTTCGACGCGTTGACCCGCACGCTCACGCTCACCGGCAAGACGGCCAACGTCGCCTTCACCGTCACCGCCCAGACCGAAAACACCGCCGTCACGTCCGGCAGCGCGAGCAGCCTCTATGATGGCGACTACGTCCTCATTCTTCCCACCCGCCCGAGCGCCAACTTCGGCCTCAACGTCACCGGCCAGCTCACCGTCGTCTCCCTGCCGACCGTCAATGGCGCCTCGCAGCCTCTCTTCTCCGGCGAGACCATCAACCTCACCGCCGGCTACAACACGAGCGGCGTAAACGGCCGCCCGCTCATCGCCGGCAAGAACCTCGTCATCGTCGATGCCCTCAACGTCGGCACCGGAACCGTTCAACTCCGCGCCGGCGGTTCCATCGCGATCGGCGGCACCATCACCGCCGGACTCCTCACCGTCGAAGCTGGCAACGATCTCACGCTCACAACAGCGGTGCAGAACCTTGAGGCCACCATCAACGGCGCCGGCAGCAACCTGACCATCAATCAGACCGGCAACATTACGATCAACTCCCTGACGATGAACGGCGGCGACCTCACCATCATCGCAACCGGCGCCGTCACCATCAACTCCATCACCGGCACCGTCGGCACCATCACCATTCAATCCGGCGGCAATATCACGATCGTCAACAACACCGCGTCTGCCGGCGCCGTCACCTTGGTCTCCGCTGGTGCGATCAGCGCTGCCTTGGCGGCCGACACCCTCGACCTGACCGCCAACGGAGCCATCGCGATCACCGAAACGGACGGCGTCATCCTCTCCCGCCTCGTCCAGAACAATCCCGCCTCGCCCTTCTCGCTGGTTTCCGGCGGCCCTGTGGTGGTGGACGCCGCGATCGCGCTCACCGGAGCCGCGACCGTCACCCTCACCGCAAACGGCCTCGGCGGACACCTCACCGTCAACTCCGAGATCACCACCGGCAGCGGGGACATCACCTTGAAGTCCGGCGGCAACATGCTCTTCGGCGAAACCGCCCGCCTCGGCAGCACAAGCGGCAGCATCACGCTCACCTCGGGCGGAATCCTGAACCTGGCCGGTCACACCATCGTAAACGCAGGCTCGGGTCGCCTGGCGCTCACCGCGGCCGGCAACATCACTCTCGGCAAACTCGCCACGACCAGCGTGGGCGATCTCACCATCACTTCGACCGGCGGCGCCATCCTCGACGGAGGGGAGGGCAATCGCGACATCGTCGCTCGGAACGGCAACCTCGTCCTTCGCGCCGCCAACGGCGTGGGCACGGTCGCCGACGAAATCGAGATCGAGGTCGCCTCGCTCGACATCATCAACACGACCAGCGGCGCGGTGGCACTCGAAGAGGCCGACGCCCTCGTCGTCACCCGGTTGCAGCAGAATGGAGAGGGAGCTGTCT
>JAFAAS010000051.1 GCA_023426435.1 Verrucomicrobiota bacterium
TCACCGGGCTCTCCGACGCACCCACTTCCAACCCCGCGAAGGGTTCTATCACCGGCACCACCACCTCCGTTTGCTCGATGATCCGCGGCGGCGGCGGTTCCAACGGCAACGCCATCGGCTGCAAATCCGCAATCTCCACCGGCGCTTCTGCGCTGCCGTCCCGCTCGAAATGCGCAATCGCCCAAAACAATCCGCCCGTAAAACCCAGCCCCGCGATCACCGCCACAAGGCTGTCCAGCACACTGTCCGTCTGCAGCTTCGGTCGAAAACGTTCAGCCATCGTGCTCATCGCGATCTTCACTCCACCCGCGCCGTCGCGAACTGCACATTCTGAATCCCTGCCCGTTTTGCTTCGGTATAAACCGACGCAAACACGCCCAGGCTCGACGCCTGGTCACCCCGCACGATCACCGTCGGCGCTCGTCCAATCGCCGCCTGCTTCAACACCGTCGCCACCTGCTCCGGCTGGATTTCCTGCCCGTCGAAATAAATTCGATTGTCCGCCGTGATCGCCACCAGCAACGCGCCTTGCTCGCTGCTGATCGAACCGCTCACATCCGGCTTTTGCACCTCCACGCCCGGATCCGCCACGAAGGAGCTGCTCACCATCAAAAAAATCACCAGCACCATGATGCAGTCCACCATCGGCACCATGTCGATGTGTGTGCTTTCGAAGCGGCTGTGCTGCGATCCGCGCCCAATCATGACGCCGCCCTCCTGCCCGACCCGCGCTCGATCGCCGTCAACACCTGCACATGCCGCTGCACTTCGCGATGCGCCAGATACACGAGCAACAACGCCGGGATCGCCACCGCCAGCCCCGATTCCGTCGCCACCAACACTTCCGAAATTCCTCGCGCCAATCCTTCCATCGATCGATCGCCGCCCGAGCCCGCTAGACTTTCGAAGGTCTTCTCCATTCCGCTCACCGTTCCGAGCAGCCCGAGCAACGGCGCCGCCGCAATCATCGCTCCCAGCGTCATCCGCTGCCGACGAAACGTTTCCTGCACGTCCATTCGCAACCACCGTAGCGCCGAAGGATCTTCCGCCAGCTGCGCCTGCTCCGCCCGAATCGCCCGCCGCGCTCTCCGCAACGAAAGCAGCAATCGGAAACAGCGCGAATACAACAACACCGACAGCACCACGATCGGAACCATCACCACTCCGCCTTCTTCAAACAATTCGAGCAACGGGTTCATCAGACCAGTGCCGGCGCCTCGTCGCTCGCCGTCGCCTTCAGTTTTGCCAGTTCCGCCGCCACCACGAACTCGAGCGCGTGCCGTTCCAGCATCGCGAGATTCTTGTGAATCCGATGCGCCAGAAACCCGTGCACCACCAGCGCCGGAATCGCGACCGCCAATCCCAGCTCCGTCGCCACCAGCACCTCCGAAATACCGCTCGAAAGTTTTCCCGCGTTGCCCGTGCCGAATACCGTGATCAGCGCGAAGGTCTTCACCATCCCCACCACCGTGCCAAGCAACCCCATCAAGGGCGCCGCCGTCGCAATCACCGCCAGCAAGGGCAGCCGTCGCTCGAAATGTAGCCGCTGCCCCAACAACACCGACTGCAATCGCTCTTCCAAAATTCCTTTCGGCTCATCCCGGTGGCGCAGCCCTTCGGAGAACAGTTCCCGCGTCGTCGCTCCCAGCGTGCTCAACGCCGCCTCCGCTTGCGCCCATGAGCGCACCGACAACCTCGCGAGAAACGCCTGCACCTTCTCCCGCGAATCCACTTTCATCTGCGCCACGTCGCGCAGCTTTCCGATGATCAACAGCAGCGCCACCACGCCCACCCCAACGATGAAATACGCCACGACGCCGCCTTTTCTCACATGCTCGAGCCACGTCCCTTGCGTCTGCTGCAACCGCAATGCCTTGCCGCCCGACGCGTCCGCAATCATCGCGCCGTCCTGACCCGAGAAGAGCATCGACGCTTGTTCGCGCGGCCAATCCGACAACGCATGGCTCGTCGGATACCGCGATCCGTCCCGCCCCCGCAAGAGCCCAGGGCGTCCATCGTCCGGCAGGAAAAATGCCTCCGGTCCCGCAAACGCGATCGTGCCTTTCTCGACCAAACGGGTTTCCGCGTTCAGGGCGCTGCCTTTCTCCACCCGGCCGCCCAGCATCCGCTCCGTCCGGCTCAACATCTCCTCCGCCACCTCGAGCGCCGCTCGCAAATTCGGTCCGTCCCGACTCTCTCCCAGTTCACGTTCGAGCGTTTGCAACCGCTCGCCGACGAACTGCTCCTCTCCCGCCACCAATCCCGCCGTCAAAGCCCTGAGCGAATCCTGACTCAACGTCATGATATACGCCGCCGTTTTCCGCTGCGCATCCAGGTCCTGCAGCAGTTTTCGCCGGTCGCTCCCCGCCGCCTCCGCCCCGGTTTCCAATCGCCGCACCTCCGTCTCCGCCGCGATCATCCGGTCCTCCGCCGCACGCATCTCGCGGAGAAACGGAGCTTTCTCTCCCGCGATTCGCTCGCGCGTGCGCCCGAGCTCCTCCGTCGCTTGCCGGAACCGCTCCGCATACTGCTCCGCCGCCCGCGTCATCGTCGCATCGAAGTCGTCTGCCGCTCCGAGCAGCGGCGCCCCGATCATCATTCCAGCGCAGAATCGCGTGATCATTGGGAGTTTCATGATCGTTCAGCGTTGAATGGCTCCCGCAAGACGCGCCGGCACCAGCACCAGCTCGGGATCGTGTTGGTCGTTATAGATTGCGATCAGTCGCTCGACCGCTTTCGCCGCCTCCGGCGCCGGCGTCCAACTCCACCGCTCCCCCGCCGGGGTGCCGAGCCACGCCTTGCCGGTCGCCCGGTCCAGAACGTAGCCGTGGCTCAGCCCCCAATAGATCGTTTCCACTGCCTTTGGACCCGGCTCGCCTTGCAACTCCAGCACTTCCTCCCCGCTGTTCACCGCTCCGTTGAACTGCGCACATCGATTCAACACCGAAATCGTCAATTGCATCCGCTCGCCCGGGCTCAGCTCGCCGCTCTCCAGACTCTTGAACGAAAACTCCAACGCCGACGCCAGCCGCGGCGGTAGCTTCGGCCGCAACGTCAGCAACTGCGCCGCAAGCTTCTTCATCCGCTCTTCCGTCGCCGCCAGATCCGCCGCGCCCGCTTCCCGTTTCGCCTTCAGCGTCGCTAGCTCGCTGCGCTCATCCGCCGTTTTCGCCCGCAAATGATCCCGGCGATCCTCGAGCAATTCCGCGCGTTCCTTCAACCCGTCCACCATCGTCGCCAGCAATCCGCGCTCGTTCTCCCACTCGGTCTCGATCCGCACCGTCTCCGCGCGCACTTTCACCCACTCCGACGCCGCCTTTTCCACCGCCGCGATTTTTCCCGGCTCCGCCGCCGAAACCGCCAGCGTCGAGCAACCGAGCATCGCCAGCGGCAAATACAGCCAACGCCCGCGGGATGACGCGATCGCTGCAAAGGTTTCGTTAGCCGGGTGCGACCCGACTCGACACGCACGGGGACCAGACGTGACTGCAAGAGACATGGTTTGGGAGAGGGCAACGGGCGCCCACACGAGCGCCCAACGGAAGGGGTGCGTCGAGAGGCGCAGGTCTCCCCCTCTCCGTCAATCCGACCGCGCATGACATTTATCACGATCCCTCGCGTTCGCCGCCTTGCCACATTTCAGCGCCCGCTTAAAACCACACCTACCCCGCCAATCGCCGCGTCCGGCCACGCCCGAACTCGATCCGTCACGCCCGACCGAGGGGTTTCCTCAATGCTGCCCCGTCCGCGAATGCCCGTGGTGCTCAGCGCCTTCGTCGCTCTTTTCGCCGCGACAATCGCGCCCCCGCTCGCCGCCGAATCCGGTCCCGCGCATGCGGTATCTTTTATCTACCCTTCCGGCGCGGACGCGATGAAGAGCGACACCCGCTCCGTCACCCGCAGCTCCGACGGCACCGTCATCGTCGGTTCAAACACCCTCGCCGCCTTTGACGGCGCGCATTGGCAACAACTCGAAATCCCCGCCGCCTACGGTTTTCGCGCCCTCGCCCCCGCCGCATCTGAATACCCCAACCGCGTTTGGGTCGGCGCCATCGGCACCATCGGCTACATCGAAAAAACGGCGTCCGGCGAATGGCGCTATACGTCCTTGCTGCCGCAACTCGCCGCCGCCGGCATTCGCACCGTCCGTGACGTCTGGTCCGTGCGTGCGCTCGGTTCCGGCGCCGTCTGGATCACGGATCACCACGCGTTTCGCTGGACCCCGCCCACCGCCGGGGTCGGTGGACACTTCGACGTCTGGCACCTGCCCGCAAACTCCCGCCTCTCCCTCTTCGGCGGCGGCGAATCCGCGTGGCTCCATCAAAACAATGTCGGCCTCCTTCGCATCAGCCCCACCGGTTCGCCCTCCGTCACCATTCCCGAAGCGGACTTGCCCGGCCGGCAGGTGACTTGGCTCGTGCCTTCGCCCGTCACTCCTGACACGCTCTTGCTCGGCCTCGACGACGACGCGTTCCGCTGGACCGAACCCGCCGGCTTCGAGCGCCTAGACTCCCTCTCCAACGCGCTCCAGGGAACGCTCCCCACCGACGCAGCGGTTCTCGACGAACATCGAATCGCCGTCTCCACCTTCAACCAGGGTCTCTTCATTGTCACCGCCAGCGGCGAGCTCTTGTCGCACCTGGCCGCCGAAAACGGGCTCGCCGACGACAGCATCTACTCGCTCTTCGCCGATGGCGATCGACTGTGGGCCGCCTCGCCCGCGGGACTCATCCGCATCGACGGCGCCGGCCGCAGCGCGTTCTTCGATCGGCCCACGTCCCTCGATGGCGGCCGCCCGGTCGACGTCGTCGAACACGACCAACGCACCTGCGTGCTGACCACCCGCAATCTCTCGCGCAGCGATAACCCTCCCTTCGCCGCAGCTCTCGAGCAATCCCTGCGCGCCAGCGGCGTCTTTTCCGACCTGCTGCCATCGCCCGACGGTTTGTGGGTCGGAGGCTTCGGTGGAATCTGGCGGAGCGAGGGCGACACCTTTCGGCACGAATACATCGCGTCGGCCGATATCATCCGCCTCTGCCACACCACACGCTTTCCTCGCGGTCTCCTTTTCCTCGAAGGATATCGCCTGAAACTTCTCGTGCCCTCCACGCGCGGCGGCTGGGTGGATCGCGATCTCGGAGTCGAGCTGCCCGACTCACCGGTGTCCTTGTTCGAAGACATCCACGGAGACGTGTGGGTCTCCACCATGACACAGGGCATTCAGCGCTTCACGTGGAACCCGGCCGCTCCCGCTCACGCGCCCCAGCTGCAATCCAACCGCTCCTACCGCTTCGGCCGCGGCTTGCCTCAACCCGCCGGACGCACCGTCCTCGCACCGGTCGGCGAACGTCTCTTCGTTTTCGCCGACTCCGGCATTCTCGCCCTTCGCTCGGACAAACTCGGCTTCGAACCCGTCCCCGAACTGTCTTCCTTCCTCGCCATCGCCACGACCCGCCCTTCGTCAAAAGACCCGGCGCACTGGCTCGTGCAATCCCGCCGCGTCGCCTCGTCCGGACTCTACTCCGTGCTCCGCATCGAAACAGAAGCCGACGAACTTCGTCCTACTCCCATCGAGATTCCCGGACTGGATTTCCTCGGTCCGCCTCACGCCATCGCTCTCGCCGGAAATGCGCTGTGGATCGGCAGCCATCGCGGCTGGTTGCGCACCGCCGCATCGTTGCTCACCTCGCCACCGCCGGTCCCTCAGCCACCCTTACGGCTGCTTTCATCCGCCGGATCCGAATCTTTCGCCTTCTATTTCGCGGACCCCACCGCCGCCGGCACGTCCCTTCTCTACCAATCACGACTCGCCGATGCGAAATCCGATTGGTCCATCCCCGCTCGCACGGCCGATCGCACGTTCGAAAACCTCGCCCCGCGAAACTACCGCTTCGAAGTGCGTGTTCTCGACCGCTTCGGACGCACCGGCCCGACCGCCCACCACGAATTCGTTGTGATCGCCCCGTGGTGGAAAACCACTCCGGCACTCGTCGCTGGCGCGCTCCTCTTCGCCGCGATGGTCACCGCCATCGCCCGCTGGCGGCTCGCGCGTTTGCGCCGTCAGAACGAACACCTCAACCGCCTCGTCGCCGAACGCACTCGCGAGATCGAACTCGCGAGCACCGCCAAGAGCGAGTTCCTCGACAACGTCAGCCACGAAATTCGCAACCCACTCAATGGCCTCACCGGTCTCCTCACCATGTTGAACGAGGACCGGCTCGACTCCCGCGAACGCGAACTCACCCGCTCCCTCAAGTCCGTCGCATCCAACCTCACCCAGGTCTTCGAAGACGTTCTTCAATTCTCGAAACTCGAATACGGCTACGGCCGCCTCGAGCGCCGCCCATTCGCGTTGCGTCCACTTCTCGACGAGGTGGTCGCGTTGTTCACCGCTCAAGCGCGCCAGGCCGGCTGCGTCCTCCGTCTCGCCTGGCCCCACGGACTCGTCGACGGTTTCGAAGGCGATCCCGAGAAGATTAAGACCATCGCCGTCAACTTCGTCGCCAACGCTCTCAAATACGCGCCCGGCGCCCCGATCGATATCCGCGTCGAAGCCACCGGCGAAAACGACGGCATGGTGGATCTCTACCTCGACGTCGTCGACCACGGGCCCGGCGTGCCCCCCGAAGAACAGGAGCTCATCTTTAAAAAATTCGTCCGCGGCCGCAGCGCCCGCGCCAGCAAAATCGCCGGCACCGGCCTCGGCCTCGCCACCTGCGCCATGCTTGCGAAGATGATGAACGGCAGCGTCGGCGTCGAAAGCACACCCGGCCACGGCGCGACGTTCTCCCTCAAACTCCTCCTGCCTCGCGCGCAACTCGACGATCCCGATGCACCCCTCCCGTTGCCGCCGACCGCCACGCCCGTCACAGGCCCGCTCCTCATCGTCGACGACGAACCTTACAATCGCACCGTCCTCGAAGGCATCGCCTGGGAACTCGGCTGCATCGCCGACACAGCCAATACCGCCGAAGAAGCGCGACACCGTCTCGCGCAACGCAACTACGCCGTCGTGTTCCTCGACTGGGAACTCCCCGACGGCAAGGGCGGCGACATCGCTCGCGCGCTTCGTTCGCAGACCACATCGCCGCGCCCCATCATCCTCGCCACCACCGCTCACGATAGCGAAGAAATGCGCCAGCGCTGCCGCGACGCCGGCATGGACGGCTTTCTCCTCAAACCTTACAACGTCGCCAGCGTGCGCGTCGCCATCACTCGCGCCGCCGATGCCCTCAACTCTCCCGCCCAACCGATCGCAAATACCGGCCGCCCCAACGGTCACATCGCGCTCGATTCGGCCGCATTCGAACTCTTCAGCCGTGCAACTGCCAGCGACCCCGCCACCGCCCGGCAGCGCTACATCGCCGAACTAAACCTTCACGCTGACAGCATCGCCTCCGCCTTGGCCATCGGAGACCTCGATCGGGTCGCCGGTGAAGCTCACCGGCTCCGCGCCCTCAGCGGCCTCGTCCAAGCCCGCGATCTGAACCGCGCCGCCGCCCGTCTCGAGCAATCCGCCCGCGCTCGCTCGGCCGCCAACACCGCCGCAGCCTGGACCGACACCTCTCGCGCCTGCGACAGCCTCAAGCACCACCTCTCCACCGTGTAGGCGGGATTTCCCGACTTCGCGTCGCGCGCCCCTTCACCCGCTTCCTCGCCGCACCCGCGTGAACCCTTTCTCGATCGCATACCGCATCAGCTCCGGTGTGCCGTGAATCCCGAGTTTGCTCATGATATGGCTGCGATGATTGCGCACCGTTCCCGACGCCAACCCGAGCCGTCTTCCGATCTCATCGTTCGATAACCCTTCTCCAAACAGCGCGAGCAAACGCTGCTCATGATCCGAAAGTATCTTGCTGAACTCAGTCGGGTCGCGATGCATCGCCGTCCGCAACCGCTGCGCCACCGACGAGAAGTATCGCTGGCCGCGCATCACCGTGTAAATCGCCTCCTTCAACACCGTCAGCGGCTGCTCGTTCTTGTCGACGAATCCATGCACGTTCGCCTTCAACGCGCGGTGCAATGACACCTCGTCCGCGTGCGACGTCAGCGCAATCACCTTCGCTTCGCGACACGAAGCCATCAACTCGGGAATGAAATCAAGTCCGTCACCGTCCGGCAGCACGAGATCGAGAAAGATCAAGCTCGGCTGAAATTCCCGCCCCATCGCCACACCTTCACCGCCTGTTCCCGCTCCGCGCACCTGTGCGCCCGAGATCACATTCCCGCACGTGACAATCAACATATCTCGCACGAGCTGGTGATCTTCGATCACAAGGATTTTCACATCGCGCGGTCTGGCGATTCACTGCCCCCATGGCAAGCCACGGGCATTGCGGGGAGAGGCTCACGCCCGACCCGTCGCCTGCCCCACTCTAGAACCGCTTCCTCAGCGTCAAGTAAACGCTCCCGCGCCGAATGTCTCCATACGGACTGTAAAACCGTCCCGTCGATCCATCGAAGGACGGCGCCGTATTGAACACATTCTTAGCGCCGACCTGCACCGCCACACGCGACAGCAATCCCCGCAACCCCGGACCGCTGCCGCGGGGAAATTCATAGCCGGCAAAAAGGTCATGATACACCTGCTCCTC
Source organism: Verrucomicrobiota bacterium (assembly GCA_023426435.1). Taxonomy (GTDB): domain Bacteria; phylum Verrucomicrobiota; class Verrucomicrobiia; order Opitutales; family Opitutaceae; genus Opitutus. The sequence continues at coordinate 8,595 of JAFAAS010000051.1, forward strand.
CACGACGGTCCCGCCATGTCCTTTCACGCCGCCTTCGTGCACACCATGGTGTCCGTAGAATCGAATCGCCCATCCCGCCGACCAGCGTGCTCCCGTCCAATTGACTCCCGCATTCGCCGCCCACTTCGGCTGCGCCTGCGTCAACATCCCGCCGTTGTTGATCTGTTCCAAACGCGGCTGGCCCGGACTGATTTGCCGCTCGTAATGCTGCCAGCTGTTTCCCACCACAAACATCTGCCAACGTCCCCCTTTCGCCATCACTCGCTCATAATCGATCGCGAAATTATAGTTCACGGACCGCGATCCGAACACGTTCATCATCGAGCCGTCCACAAACGTGATCGGTCCGACCGCATACGGATCTCCCGGTGCAACCGGCCCGCGAATCACGCGCCCGGGAAACATCTCCTCATGGTTGACCATATCCTGCCAGCCGATCGCCCGGATCTCATTGCGACGGTGAATCACCGTCGAATCCACCGCAAGCCGCAAACCCGGCAGTATCCGCGGTTCAATGACAACGCCCAGCGTGACGCTCTCCGAGCGCTCCGGCTGCACCGCGGCGTTCCCGCCCAGACTCACTGTCATCCCAGGTGCCCGGCTCCCGCCGCGCTTCGGGTCCGGCACGCCGACCGGCAACCAGCCATTCGGAGAAAACGGCGAGATCGGCAACGGAGGTTTCATCGGCCGGATCTCGGCAAAATCCGGCGCACGAAACCCCGAAGCATAGCTCGCCCGAAACATCACGTCGGCTACCGGACGATATCGCACTCCCGCCGTAAAACTGGTCGCTCCATACGTCACGTCACGCCCGCTCCCGTCCACATCATCCACCTCAAATCGATCCGCCCGTCCCGCCAATTGTAGATCAAGCTGCGCCATCCCTACCCGCGCATTCAACCGTGACACCACCGGCAGCCACACCTCACCGTGCACCTGTCCATCGCGCTGCGATCCTCCCCGATCCCGCGTCTCGCTCCTCTGCTCGCTTGTCGCCGCAATCGAGCGTCTGACCCCGTCACGCCTTGTAGTCTGTTCAAGGCCCGCTCCAAACGCGCCCGTGACATCTCCCGCGGGCAGACGCCCTAGCGATCCGGCCGCACGCAGATTCACCGAGCCCAACCACGATCCATCCTCCGACTCCGAAAAAAACAGATAACGCTCCAGCGGCACCGGACTCGCACGCAGATCCCGCAGCAAATCGACGACCCCCATCTGCGCGTCGATTTGCATCAAAGCCGTCTGCACCATCTCCGCCGACCGTCGCACGTAGTTACTCGCCCACGCCAAATCGAGCTGGCCCACCCACTCGCGTGGCAGTTCGACTTTCATTCCCGCCACCACCCGGCTGTCCTCGAATTCCTGCCGGCTCGGCTCCAAGTCCACCGGCACGCTCGCCGTGATTCGCACCGGCACACCGAAGATATTCGTGCGTAACGTCGCCGGCAGATCCACGGTCACCGCCGCGGGACTACTGGTATTCAATCCGAGATTTCGACTGTGCGACACCTCTCCGAACAACTCCACGCCTTTGGAAATCTCATGGCGCAACGTCGCATAACTGGCCGTTACCTCCATCTCGATCTCGAGCGGTGAACGTAATCCCAGAAAGGGCACACGCCCCGATGCATCCTCCGCTGGCCGCAAGTCGAGCCTGCCCGCATTCACCTTCAACGGCTCCAAACCCCGCCCGCCAACATAACCTTCGGGCACGAAGGTCCGATCCGCGCTGCCCGCGCCAAACAGCGCCCCCGGCTCGCTCACAGGTCGCCCTTCCACCACGCGTGTCACCGGCGCAGCCACGATATTGACCGTTCGTCCGAGCGGAACGTTCGCATACGACGGCGCACCGTGAAGCACCGGATCGTTCGCCCACGCCCGCTCCCGATACCGATCCAACAACGCGCGACGATGCCGATACTCGATCGGCTCGATCATCGTGTGACTGATGGAGATCATCACATGGGTTCGGCCCCCATTGAAAGAACGCCCCGCCGTCACCGCCGCCCGAAGAATCGGCGCGTCACCGTCGAAAGGATTTTCAACCGAGCCTTCAATCTCCGCGCCATTGAAGTCCCGCCGCAGCACGATGTTCACCACTCCGCCGATCGCATCACCGCCATAAACCGCCGAGTTCGACGCCGGCAAAATCTCCACGCGCTCAATCGCCGCCAGCGGAATTCCATTGATGTCGGGCTGCTGCGCGGTGCTCTGCACACCGCCCGTTATATACGTAGGCAGCCGCCTTCCGTTCACCAGCACCACCGTGTGCTCCGGCCCGAATCCGTTCAAATTGATCGAGGTCTTGTTGTCCGCCGTCCCCAACCCGGTAGCCGCCGACGCCACTGTTTCGCTGATCCGCATTTTCGTCGCGTCCATCGGCACGCGTCGTTGCATGAACTCCTCCAACGTTGCCGCTCCCGACCGTGCGATCGCCGTCCGGTCGAATAGATAATACGGCTGCGGATCATTGATCGTCCGCGGCAAGTCCACGTTGCCCGTCGAAAAAGGCTCCGGCCGCTGCTCCGTGATTTCGTAACGCTCGAGCGCCTCCATCTGCTTCCGCGCGCTCACCACCACCGGCTCCATCCGATACACATCCCCGTCGCGAAACGCCACCGGCATCTCTTCAGCATCGAGCAATACCCGCTGCCTCGGCCGCACCACCACGTCCGTGATCACCAACATCGAAAAACCATCGCCTGCCGCCACCAGCGTATAACTACCCGGCGGCACGTCCTCGATCACAAACCGCCCCGCTGCGTCCGCCGCTGCCGCCGCCCGCGTCCTCAACAACGTCACCGTCACATTCCTGATCGACCGATCGCTCCCTTCCGGCACCACCAACACACCTTCGATCGCTCCCGACGCCATCAAATCGCCATCCTTCAATCCGGAAAGCTGCGCCCATCCTTGACCGCACCAACCTAGCAACGACACGACGCCACACAGCGTCCTTCTCACGCTCGGCCTCGACCACGGACTTCGTGTGAACCGGCGGAAAATCATGCCGCCAACAGGTTAAGTGCGCTCGACCTCGCGCATCAAGACTCCCGCTCCGTCGAACATGCGACCACCATCCGCCCGTAGCGGAACGCAGCCGCCCCGACCAATCGGGGTGAGCGTTTCGTCGCCCACGCCCTCATCCGTTTCGCCTTCCGCGCACCGCCTCACCCGCTTCAATCCTCAAACTCCCCCACACTCAATGGCCGCCCATTGTCCTTCGGTCCGATTTTCAAAATAAACGGCGCCGCCACCTTCGCCCACGCCTCCGCTTTCGGATAACTCGCCGCTCCCTCCGCCCAGCACGAACGCAACATCTCCGTGTCGATCACCCCGGGATTCAACGCCACCGCCGCCATCCCGTCCGGCAGTTCCTGCGCCAGCGCCGCCGTGAGTCCTTCGATCGCGTATTTGGTCGCACAATACGGTGCCACTTCCGGCGACGTGCTTCGCCCCCAGCCCGAACTGAAATTCACGATCACACCTTTCTTCCGCGCCACCATCGCCGGCACGAAATGCCGGATCATGTTCGCCGTCCCGCGCAAATTCACGTCCACCACCTTCGTGAACTCCCGATCGTCGATCTCCCACAGCGGCTTCGTCGCGTTCATCACGCCCGCATTGTTGATCAACAGATCCGGCGGCGTGTCGTTCTCCAGCACCTTCGCCGCCCAGATCGCCACCTTGTTGTCCAGCGCCACATCCACGACCGAAAAGTCATGCGGCTCCTGATACGCCATCCGCAAATCGAAGATCGCCTCCCCGCTCCGCCCGCACCCGATCACCGTGTGCCCGCCGCGCAAAAATTCTTCCACCAACGCCCGCCCCAATCCCCGCGTCACCCCGGTAATCACAATCTTCATCCCGCAACACCTAGCCACCCCACTTCCAACCGCCACTCCAAACCCGCCCCGTGTGGTCCGACCTTCGCGGATCTTCGCGTGCTTCGCGGTTGCCCCGCGTTACAGCACCTACCGCGACTGCAAACTAAAACGGTTCAACCCCGTCTTCCGACACGCATCCATCACGAACGCCAGTCTCCGCAACTGCGTCGTTTCATCCGCCTTGATCAACACCGGAATATCGCGGTCCACCGCCTTCACCTCCTCCAGCAGCGCCAGCAGTTGCTCGTCGCTCACCGGCTCACCGTTGAAGGTCACCACTTCGTCCTTGTCGATCGAGATGGTCACATTCCCGCGAAACTCGTTTTTCCCCGCCGTTTCCACCTTCGGCAGCGTGATGTTCAACGTCGCCGCCGACTTGAACTGCATCGTCACAAACGCGAAGAAGATCAACATGACCAGCACGTCGATCAAGGGCACGAGGTTCATCTCGGGCCGTTTCCGGCGTTTTTGATACAGCGCCATCAGCGGCTCCGTTGCAGTATCCGCTCCAGCAGCACATCCAGCTGCGCCGCGTAATTCTCGATCTTCCGCTGCAAATACCCGCTGCCCACCAGCGCCGGCACCGCGATGCACAGGCCGATCACCGTCGCCGACAACGCCAGCGCCACGCCCGACGTGAACGCCACCGGATCCGGCAATCCCGTGTCCGGCGAAATTTGCGAAAACACCTTCAGCAATCCGATCACCGTTCCCGTCAGCCCGATCAGCGGCGCCGCCGCATAAATCACGTCGAGATACGGCACGCCGCGTTCCATCCGATTGATCTCCAGCCGCGCGAACGCCTTCACCGCATCTTCATCATGCTTGTGCTGCTCCGCGAACTCCACGATCCGCGCCAGCACCGTGTGCCGCCCTCCCACCAGCGGCCGCCCATTGATCACCGCCTCCATCAAATCATCCGGCATCACCGCCGCGCGCCGCAGCGCAAACGCGCGCTCGCAAATGATGAACACCGCCGCGATCGAACAAAGCCCAAGGGGATAAATGAGCAGGCCCGCGCCTTTGAACACTTCGAGCAACGCGATAAACATGGGTGGGAAAAAGTGCACGGTGAGACGCCGCCGCCGATCAAAAGTTTAGGAAAATTCGCGGCAAGTGCATGGCGTCACCCGCCCCATTGCAAGCATGGTGGAGCCCGACGTCCCCGTCGGGCTTCGACGTGGCGCTCTCCCGGGCTAAAAAAACATCGCCTCACTCAGCGCCGCTTCCGGCGGCAATAGACTCGCCCCCGCCGCGAGTTCCGTCCGCCCATCCCCGAAGTTCGCCTCCAACTTCGCATGCCGCTTCTCGAAACTCCCCGACCAGCGGAAAAACTTCGTTTCATCCGCATACCCAAACTCGATTGCGAGACTCTCCGCGGCTTCACCACCTTCGAACGTCACCTTCTCCACCGCCGCCCCGCACGCCGCCAGACGCCGCCGTATCCATCCCGTGGTCACACACGCCTCCGCCGCCAGCCCGTTCGCGTGCGTCACTTTCACGTTCTTCAATCCTTCCACCAACACCGCCGGCTCATACCGCGCCAGAAACTGCCCCACCGTCTGACGCACCGGCAACAACCGCGAATACACCAGATCGCGCACCGCATTCGGCCGCGGCCAGGGATACGTCAGCGATCCCGCCGGCGCGATCGAACTGTCGATCAACACCCGCTTCGCACTCGTCAGCAGATACGTGTAGTCCGCCAGCCGCGACGCTTCCGAAAACCGATGCGCCCAGTAATACAGCGGCAGATCCGTCGACAAACACACCGACACCTGATCCTCCAAACGCGCCCGCGCCACCCGCGGATAACTCAACATCACAAATTCCACGCAGCGCGTGTCGCCTTTCGATTTCCCCAGGAAACACTCGCCGTAAACTTTCGCGCGCATCTCCGTCACGCCTTCGTCGGACTTCAACGGACACAGCACCACGACCCGGCTCGGATAACGCCGCGAAAACCGCAGCATCGTCTGAAACTGCTCGCGCGCATCCTCCTCCGTCGTGCCAAACCCGAGGTGCAACACCACATTCGCCTGCGTCGCCTTCGCGTCGTCCACCGCCGGCGCCGCCCCGCCGCTCGCCGCCGTATCCGCCCACAACTGCGCCAAGCTTCGCGCCACCGATCCCACCGGCACCTCAATGCCGGGCAACGTCTCAAAAATTTCAGCCATAGCAAAAAACTCCAAAATCCAAGCCCCCAGCTCCAGAGAATCCCCAAACACCAGCCTCCCAGTCCAAGTTCAACCGTGGAGTTTTTTCCATTGGAAGTTCTCTGGTGCTTGGAGCTTGGTCCTTGGATCTTGCCGCGCCTCCGGCGCGGCTACGGTTTCCTCCACCGATGTCCATTCGCTGCCAACAGCTCGTCGCTGTTCGCCGGCCCCCACGATCCCGCCGGATACTGATCCAGCCCTTCGCGACCGCTGTCCGCCCAATACTCCAAAATCGGCGTGCACAACTTCCACGAGGTCTCCGCCTCATCACCGCGAATGAAGAGCGTTCCATCCCCCACCATCGCATCGAGCACCAAGCGCTCATAAGCCTCCGGCGTGTTCGACCCAAAGGTCGTCGCATACCGGAAATTCATCTTCACCGGCTGCGTCCGCGTCTCCAATCCCGGCACTTTCGCATTCAGCACAAAGCTCAACCCTTCGTCCGGCTGGATCTGAAACGACAGCGTGTTCGCCGCCAAATCGAACTTCTCGCCTTCCGCAAACAAGGTCCCGGGCGGACGCTTGAAATTGATCGCGATCTCCGACACCCGCCGCGCCATCCGCTTCCCCGATCGCAGGTAAAACGGCACGCCTTGCCAACGCCAGTTGTTGATCGAAAGCCGCAACGCCGCGTAGGTCTCCGTCGAGGATTTCGCCGCGATCCCTTCCTCCTCCAGATAACCTTTCACCTGCTTCCCGCCAATCATGCCCGCCGCATACTGCGCGCGCGCCACGTCGCCGCCCGGCCCAAGCCGCAACGGCTGAATCGCCTTCAACAGCTTCACTTTCTCGTCGCGAATCGCCTCCGCATCCAGCGACACCGGCGCTTCCATCGCCGTCAACGCCAGCAGCTGCATCGTGTGATTCTGAATCATGTCCCGCAGCGCGCCGCTCTGCTCGTAATACCCGCCGCGCGATCCCACGCCGACTTCCTCCGCCACCGTGATCTGCACGCTGTCGATGAAGTTCCGATTCCACAACGGCTCGAAAATCGCATTCGCAAACCGCTGCACCAACAAATCCTGCACCGTCTCCTTCCCGAGGTAGTGATCGATCCGATACACCTGATGCTCCTCGAACACCGCCCGGATCGTCGCATTCAACGCCCGCGCCGACGCGAGATCCTTCCCGAACGGTTTCTCGACAATCACCTTCGTGTGATGCGGCTCGCCGAGATACTTCGCCGCCAGCCCGCTCGCTCCCAGATTCTGGATGATCGGCGCGAACACCGACGGCGGCGTCGAAATATAAAACAAGGTCTGCACCGGCCGCCCGAGCTTCTTCTCCACGTCCGCGATGTGCGCCGCCAGCTTGTCGAAGGCCGCCTTCTCATCGTAACCGCCCGCCACATAGCTCGTGTGCGCCGCGATCCGATCCCACACATCCGTCATCAACTCGCGCCGCGAAAACTCCTTGATCGCGTCCGCCGCCATCCCGCGAAACTCGTCGTCCGGAATCGGTTTCCGCCCGTAACCCACGAGATAAAAGTCCGCCGGTAGGAGTCCGTCGACGCCGAGATTGTAAACCGCCGGAATCAGCTTCCGCGCCGTCAAATCCCCGGACGCGCCGAAAATCACGACCACGGTCGGCGCCGCGCCACGATGCTTGCTGAGCCCATGCAGGAAAGGATGTCGGTGTGTGTCGCCCATGCGAACGGCGAAACTCGCGCTCCCCTCCTCGCGACGCAAGCCGCCACTTCATCCCCGCGTGTCACATCGTCGACCGCGCCCTCACCCGCCCCGCCGATACTCTTTCGAAAACAACGCCACATTCTCGAAATGCAGCACCTCCACCCGCTCTCCGCCTTTCGCGTCTCCGCCGTCATGCACAATCTCCACCACATCGAACCGAATCGTCCGCGGCCGATACGCCAACCGCTTCAAATACGCATCGATCGCCCGCCGCAGCACCCGCTTCTTCCGCTCGTTCACCGCAAAATACCCGGGCACCCTCGCGCCCGCCGTCCGCGCTTTCACTTCCACAAACACCAACACGTCGCCGTCCCGACACACCAGATCGATCTCCTCGCGCCGGTCGCGCGGCGATCGCCAGTTGCGCGCCACCACCGCGTATCCTTTTTCCTGTTGCAACCACTCGGCCGCGCGCCGCTCCCCGCGCGCACCCGCGTCCAAATTCCCGATACGGAAAAAACGTTGCAACCACTGGAACATCGCACGCCGCCGCTTGCGCGGCTCTTTGTCATTGCGGCGTCCGACACGCGTTCTGACAATCCCGAATCCCGCTTCGCTCACCATGGTTTCCCCCACCCTGTCCAGCACCCTGCGCCGCTCGCTGCTGATCAAGGTCATCTCGAAGCCCGCCCCCAGCCGCGAAGACGTCAGCTCCGTCATCGAGCTCACCTCCTCGAAAATCGTCGAAGCGCTCCAGGCGCAGTCGATGACGTTCTACCTCGTCGAAGGCAACGACATCGCTTTCAAGAACGTTTACTACTCGCCCACACTCTGGGCCCACGACCACGCGCTCGAAAAGAAACTCCAGGAAACCGCCGCCAAGCTCCTCGCGCTTAAACTCCCGCTCGGCACCGGCGTCGTCGGCAAAGTCATCTCCACCGGCGAACCCGTCTTCTTCCGCAACACCGAGACGCAGGCGCCCATGATGGCGTCCCTCGCTCCGACCACCGGTTTCGAGGTCCGCTCGATGCTCACGGTCCCGCTCAAGACCAACATCGTCATCGGCGCCATCCAGGTCCTCAACAAGGAGCAGTCCGCCGGCACCGGCGGCGAATTCACCGACAAGGATTTGGTCCTCCTCCAGGAGGTCGCCGAATACTCCGCCACGCTCATCCAGCGGATGGTCGACCCGAAGTTCCAACTCTCGGCCGACGACACCGCCCGTTTCGTCGCCAAGCTCACCGATCTTCCGCTCGTCACCCAGCCCGACGAAATCGAAATCGACGGGAAGCTCCTCGAGGTCGTCGGCGACGCCCTCATTCGCCGCGAGGGCGTCTTCCCCCACAAACGCCTTTCACCGAATTCCGTCGCGGTCCTCATGACCAACCCGCTCGACTACGCCAAACGCGAGGCGTTTTCGCAGGCGATGGATCTCACCATCGAGGATGTCAGCGTCGTCTCCGCCACGCTTTTCGACTCCCTCCTCAAAAAATATTTCAAGGACACCGCCGCCGCCGGCTCCGCGTCCGTCGACGTCGCCTCCGTCGCCGAAGAAATCAACACCGCCTACACCGGCGACGGCGTCGCCGAAGCCAGCCCCGCCGATCTCGAAGACGAAGAATCCGCTCCCATCGTCCAACTCGCCAATCGCATCATCGAAGACGCTTACGTCTCCGGCGCGTCCGACATCCACATCGAGCCGATGGAAAAAGACCTCGTCGTGCGCTACCGCATCGACGGTCTCTGCCAGGAAAAACTCCGCCTCCCCAAACAGGCCATCAACGCCCTCGTCACGCGCCTCAAGATCATGTGCAACCTCGACATTTCCGAACGTCGGTTGCCCCAGGACGGACGCATCGTTTTCAAAAAATACACGAAGAAGAACATCGACATCGACCTCCGCGTCGCCACCGGCCCGATGAACCATGGCGAGAAGGTCGTCATGCGCATCCTCGATAAACAGAAGACCACGCTCCCGCTCCCCGCGCTCGGCTTCTCCGAGGAAAACCTCGCCAAATACCGCGAGTGCATCCGCCAGCCCTACGGCATGATCCTGCACTGCGGACCCACCGGCTCCGGCAAGTCCATGACGCTCTACTCCGCCCTCGCGGAAGTAAACACGCCCGACGTCAACATCCAGACCGCCGAGGATCCGATCGAATACACGCTGCCCGGCCTCAACCAGATGCAGATGAACCGGCAGATCGGGCTCACCTTCGCCCGCGCCCTCCGCTGCTACCTGCGCATGGACCCCGACATCATCCTCGTCGGCGAAATCCGCGACGAGGAAACCGCCGGCATCGCCGTCGAAGCCGCGCTCACCGGCCACCTGCTCGTCTCCACGCTCCACACCAACGACGCGCCGTCCACCGTCACGCGTCTCGGGGAAATGGGCATCGAGCCGTTCAACATCTCCGCCTGCCTCGTCTGCGTCTGCGCCCAACGTCTCCTCCGCCGCGTCTGCAAAAACTGCAAGATCCCCTACGAGCCGCAGGGACGCGAAAAAGACATCCTCGAAAAAGCGATCGGCTGGAGCGGCCAGATCTTCAAAGCCAACCCGCAAGGCTGCCCCACCTGCGGCGGCATCGGCTACAAGGGCCGCGTCGGTATCCACGAACTGATGACAAACAGCGAGGAGCTGACCGAAGCCATCAACAAGGAGGCCGAGGTCGCCGAACTGAAGCGCGTCGCCATGCGCAACGGCATGAAAACGCTCCACCAGGATTCGATGCTGAAAGTAAAGATGGGCCTCACCACCATCGAGGAAGCCCTCAGCAACGTCCCCCCCGACCTCATCCTCTGAGCTTCTGCTCTGGCTGATGGAGGCGCGGTGCCCCCACCGCGCAGCCCATCCGACGGTCCTTCCCGAAAGGACGACGCGTCTACGACACGCTCCCGTATTGCAGGAAACTGTCGAACAGTCTCTCCTCGGCGCCCCATGCTTCCTTCGCGTTACCCCGCCCTCGCACTCGCATTCCTGCTGAGCGCGCTCCCCTTCATTCGCGTCGCCGCTCAGATGCAGCCGCACGCCCGCCTCGACGACGAAATGCTGCCCATCGTCGCCTGCTCCGACAAAGACCTCACCGTTCTCCGCAACGGAAAAAAGAATCGCACCCGCGACCTGAATTTCGAAATCCGGCGCGGCCCCGGCTTCGCCGAGGGTTTCATTCAAATCAGCGACATCGTCGCCGACACCGATCCGCTCCGCGACGCTCCCCTCAAGGAACGCGCGCACCCGAGCGCCATCCGCTTCCGCTACACCGCCAAGCTCACCGCCGACCGCAGTCTCGACGATTGCTACGGCCTCCTCACTTTCATCGCGCAGGGATCCATCCAGCGGAAACTCGTCCCCATCGGCGATCTCTCCGCCCGCAAGACCAAGGAGATCGAGGTCGAGCTCCGCAGCCCGATCGACGCCCCGGGCTCGATTCATCTGTTTTCCAAATCCCTCGAGGTTCGCACCAACGAGCACCCCGACACCTACGATGTTCAGGCGTTCTATGCCGACTTGCTCAAGAACGTGAAAGGCATCGCCGCCGCCGAGCTCGTGAAGTTCGACGACGTCAACCCGCACGAGCTCTCCGCCGACGGCCGCTATCTCGCCACCGTCCGCAAGCGCGCCGCCAACAAGGAGCTCATCGTTTACGATCTCTCCTCGATGAAGCTCCTCTGCCAGGTGCCCGTCGCCGAAGCCGATGATTTCGTCGGCCACCTCACTTGGATCAGCGACCAGGAGGTCGCCTACGTCGCCGAAGACGACTTCCAGGACACCCGCAGCGAATACCGCCTCAACCTCCTCGACGTCCCAAGCAGCAAGACAAAGAGTCTCTCGAACGACGTCTTCTCCATCATCACCGCCCTCCCCGACCAACGCCACGTTCTCGTCGTCCGCGGCGGTCGCTACGCCGACTCGTTCTACAAATACGACGTCCGCACCGGCAAAACCTCCGACCTCGAAGATCCCGCTTTCGGCTTCTACCAATTCGATCGCAACGGCACCGCCCGCATCCGCATGAGGGTCGAGAAGGACCGCTTCGAATTCTTCTGCCGCCCCACACCCGACTCGTCCTGGCGCCGCGTCGACGACCTCGTGAAACAACCCGACCTGCGTTTCGATTATCGCGCCGCCGACCGGCTCGACCGCGTCGCCGACATTCACTCCATCGGTCCCGATGGCGACACGCTCTACATCTCCACCCGCCTCGGCACCGACCGCTGGGAACTCGCCGCCTTCAGCATGTCCGAGGGCATCATCAAGAAAACCATCGCTCGTCACCCGCGCTACGATCTCACCGAGGGCGACGGCGGCATGGCTCGACTCCTCTTCGCCAAGGAATCCACCCGCCTCCTCGGCCTCATCTTCGAAACGCAAAAACCACAGGTCGTCTGGCTCGATCCCAACTACCAGGCAGCGCAGCAGGCGATGAACAAGAGCTTCCCCGACCACTTCAACTTACCCATCGACTGGTCGGAAGATGGATCGACGTTCATTTTCCTCACCACCAACGATCGCGATCCCGGCACGTTCTACGTTTTCCGCTCCACCGAGAATCGCCTCATCGCCGTCCTCGAGCTCGGCGCCCACCTCAAAGATCGCTCGCTCGCCCGCACCACGCCGGCCGAGTTCCCGACGCGCGACGGACAAAAAATCTACGGCTACGTCACCCGCCCTCCCGAACTCGACGGACCCGCCCCGCTCCTCGTCAACGTTCACGGCGGTCCCATGGCGCGCGACGGCTGGCACTTCGACGCCACCAATCAGTTCTTCGCCACGCGCGGCTACATCGTTCTCCAGGTCAACTACCGCGGCTCCTCCGGCTACGGCGCCGCCTACCAAAACGCCGGTCTCCTCGCGCGACTCGACACCGTCATCATCGACGACATCGCCGACGCCGTCCGCCACCTCATCGATCAAAGCGAAGTCGATGCGTCTCGTGTCGCCATCACCGGCGCGAGCTTCGGCGGCTGGGCCACCTACATCAGCCTCGCGAAATACCCCGAACTCTATCGCGCCGGCATCGCCGTCGCCGCCGTTTCCAGCTGGCGCAAAACCCTCCGCGACGACCGCTGGGTTTTCGACAACCAGGTCGCCTATCGCTTCTGGAAAACACTCCTCCAACGCGAGAGCTTCAAAGCCGACGAGCCTTTCATCGACCCGCTCCTCCGCTCCGCCGAAATCAAACAGCCCGTCTTCATCGTCCACGGCGAACGCGACCCCATCGTTCACGCCACCGAAGCGCGCCAGATGCTCAACGCCCTCCGCAAGCACAACCCCAACATTCAGGCTAAATCCTTCCCGCTCGGCGGACACGGCAACTGGTCGATCGACGATCGTGTCATCTACCTCAACGAAATGGGCGCCTTCCTCGATCGCCACCTCACCCCTGCCGCAACTACCCTCGCCGCGAATCAATAGCCCATATGCGGCGGGGCCTCCCGCCCCCGCCGTTCGCCTCGCCTCCGCCCGCTTTTCCATCGCCAACCTCTCCGGCGCGCATTCTCTCGATCCTCGAATGCCCGCCACGCCCGTCTTCGTTGGCTTTACCGGACACCGCCGGCTCTCCGATCCCGCGACCGCGTCTCGCGCCATTCGTCGCGCGCTCGACGATATCGCCGCCCACACCGGCGCCCGCCTCGTTGGCATCTCCTCCATCGCCAGCGGCGCCGACACGCTTTTCGCCGAAGAACTCGCCCGCCGCGACGCCCCTTGGCTGCTCCTCCTCCCGTTCCCGCTCGACCGCTTTCGCAACGACTTCGAGCCCGACGAATGGGCCCGCGTCGAAGCCGTTCTGCCGCGCGCACTGAGCACGCAAATCGAACCGCCCGCCGATCGCCGCGACGACGCCTATCTCACCTGCGGCCATCGCACCGTCGACGACTCCGACGTTCTGATCGCGCTCTGGAACGGCGATCCCGCCGCCGGCGTCGGCGGCACGGGCGACGTCGTCGCTTACGCCCGCGCCCAACAAAAACCGCTTCTCTGGATCCACGAGCCTTCCGGCGAAATCTCCTCCGAACATCTCGACCGGCTCCCGCCTCGCCCTCGCTCATCCCCATCTTCCAACACCTCCTCGTCAACGCTCCCCGCTGCCGGTCGCGCCGCCGCCGAATCCCTGCTCGCCCGTTTCGATCGTCGCGCCAGCGCCCTCCGTCCGCGCGCGCTGAATCTCAACCTCGTCCTCATCCTCGCGCACCAACTCGCCACCGCCGTCGCCATCGCCGCCCTCGTCTGGGTCGGCCTCGCCGCCGTCCAATCCACCGCCACCTGGCTCAAGCTCGCCATCCTCGTCACCGCGCTCGCCACGCCGCTTCTTCTCCGCCGCGCTCACCAGGGCTGGATCAGAACCCGCCTCGAAGCCGAGATCGTTCGCGCCGCCCTCCAACTCTGGCCCCTCGCCCATCCGGAAACGACGTTCGCCGCCCTCCGCCTCCCCGGCTTCGAATCCCTCCACCGCCGCCTGCTTCTCCTCCGCCTCGAGGACCGTGCCGCAACCCGACCATTCGAAACCGCGCGCACTCACTACCTCGCGCATCGCGTGATCGACCAACACAACTACTTCTCCGCCCAAGCCACCAAATCCCGCCAGCGTCTCACCCGCTTCCGCCGCGCCGCCTACGCCTGCAGCCTCGGCGCCATCGCCTGCGGCGCCAGTCTCGCTTTTCACGTTCCCGACTGGGACACCGCCTACCCGCTCGTCAAACTCGCCGCCCTCACGCTCCCGCTCGCCACCGCCGCCCTTCTCGGCGCCGCGCTCTCGCTCGATTACGCCCGTCGCGCCGCCCGCTACCGCGAGCTCGCCGACCACCTCGCCACCGCCCGCGTCCGCCTCGAACACGCCCGCACGCCCGCCCAACTCGAACGCCTCGTCGCCGAAACCGAGCGCACCCTCCTCTTCGAGGTCTGGGAATGGTATTCGCTCGCGCGATACACGTCCGGCGGACATTGAACGACGTCGTCTTTTTCCAGCAGTGAAACGCATCCTCACCCTCGACGGCGGCGGCATCCGCGGCGTCTTCAGCCTCGCCATCCTCAAGCATATCGAATCGGTCTTCCGCCAGCACCGCGGTCGGCCCGATCTCGTCCTCCGCGACGAATTCGACTTCTTCGCCGGCACCAGCACCGGCGCCATCATCGCCACCTGCCTCGCCTGGGGCCTCGGTGCCGACGAAATTCTCCGCCTCTACGAAGAACGCGGTTCCGAGATGTTCGCCCGCGCCATGTGGCACCAGCGTTTCTTCCGCAACAAATACCGCGCCGACGTCATCGCCGATTTCTTCCGCAGCCAGTTCACCGAAGACGACGGCTCCCCCGCCCTTCTCGGCACCAAAAAACTCTCTCCGGCCGGCCGGCAGAAATTCCTGCTGCTCGTCATGCGCAACGCCACCACCGGCTCCGCCTGGCCCGTCTCCAACAACCCCGCCGCCCTCTTCAACGCCGCCGACGATCCCGGCTGCAATCTCAACGTTCCCCTCTGGAAACTTCTCCGCGCCAGCTCCGCCGCGCCGACGTTTTTCCCTCCCGAAGAAATCACGCTCGGCGGCCGCACGAGCCTTTTCGTCGACGGCGGTCTCACGCCTTACAACAACCCCGCCCTCATCGCCGCGCTCACCGCCACGCTTCCCGCCTATCGCATGAACTGGCGCGCCACGCCCGACGACCTGCTCGTTGTATCCGTCGGAACAGGACACGTCCGCGCCCAGCTCCGCAAAAGCCAGGCCCGCGAGCTCCACACGCTCGACTTCGCCCGCTACATCGCGCCCGCGATGATCTCCAGCGTCGCCATCGAACAGGACATGATTTGCCGAATTCTCGGCCGCTGCCTTCACGGCGCCGAACTCGACATGGAACTCGGCAACCTCCACACCAGCGGCCTCCTCGAACCCGCGGAGAAAAAGTTCTCCTACGTCCGCTACGACCGCCGCTTCACCGCCGACGAAACCGACGCCTTCGAAAAAGCCACAAAGAAACAATTCAGCCTCGATAACCTCGATCTCATCCCCGAGCTGAAAAAATTCGGCACCGACTACGCCGTCGCCCACGTCCGCCCCGAACACCTCGGCCTATAGGTGGAGCCCGGCGTCCCGCCGGGCTCTTGCAGGTGAGTCCGTTAAGGTAGCGCGAACCAGCCTGCCCCAACGTGTCGGGGTCCCGGTAAGCCGCCCCTACTCGCGCCCCAACTCTCTCGCGCGCGCTCGCAACTCCTCCCGCTCCACCGCCACCCGCAGCGACACATACCGCTCGCTGTCCAGCAGCACCAATCCGACCCGCGAGCCGTCCTTCGCAAAACTCGCCTGCGTCGCTCGCACATCCGGAACCTCGGCCAGCACCTCGCCATCCCGCAGCCGCACCACGCGAACGACATTCACATCCTGCACTGCCGCCAACCCCAACCGGCCGTCAGCCGCGAGCACGTTTTCCAACCGAAGCCTCTCCTTGCCGCCGTCGCGTGCCACGACCGCCGCCGCACCCGGCCATCCCTCGAGCAATCGCTCCACGACGAGCAAACTTTCCCCGTCTTCAAGCACCGCGGTCAGCCCGGGCCGAAACTCCCCATGCACGTCCCCCGCAGGCTGCAATTCAGGCCATCTCCACCAACGCAATCGTCCGTCCTGATTCGAAATCAGCAACCGTCCCGTCGGATCAAACACCGTCTCGCCCACCAACGTCGTCGCTTCCGCAAACGCTCGCACACCCGTCGCGCTGCTCAGATCCACCTTCCATACTCCCTCCAACGTCCCCACGAGCACCGCGTTTTCCGTCGGATGCGGCACGATCAGCGACACATCGAAGTTCACCGCATCGGCAAACTTGAACCGCTTCTCCGACGCTCCCGTTTCCGCCGAAAAAACTTCCAACCACCCGCGTCCCGGCGACGCGATCACCTTCTGCCCATCCGCCGTAAACCCAGCGCTGAATCCCCACGTTTCCCCCTTCACCGGCTCCGCTGCAAGCGACACGACCGCCGCCCCTTCTTTTCCCAGGTTCACGATTTCCCAGCTGCCGTCACCTTTGCGCACCAACGCGCGACGTCCGCGCGGCGCCAGCTGCACCTCCTCGTCACCATTTTTCGGATACCGCCCGAGGAGCGTCCCTTCGCGAGTGTCGTAAAACGTCACAACCGCCTCTTCGTCTCCGCTAGGCGGCAACACCGCTAACCATCCCTCCTCCTCGCGCCAAACATAGCGCGCCGTCGACTCACCCCACGCCCGAAGCCCGCCCGATTCGCGACTCCGACCTCCGGCGCTCCACCGCGCGAGCACGTTCCGTTCACCGACATCCCAGATCAGCAACTCACCCGCTCCACCCTTCAACAGAACGTCGCCGGTCCCCGACATCGCCGCCATTTGCACGCGATCCGGCAACTCCGCCTCGCGATCCACCGGCGCAACCAGTCGCCACAACTTCAAATTTCCCGCCGCATCGCCCACCGCGAATCGCTTTGCATCCGGCGACAACGCCACCGCCGTCAACGCGTCCTCTACTCCGCTGATCTCGCTCTTCAATCCAAGCAACGGAAACCACAGCTCGGCGATGCCGCCAAACGCGATCGACGCCGCGATCGGTCCCGAATCCGCGGTCCCATCGGACCACGCGATCACCGCGCTGCGCGCCGACACCTGCACCGGCATCCGCCCCAGCGGCTCCGCCACCACCGCCAACAAGCCTTCGCTCCGCCCGATCACGCGACCGTCCGGCGCCGCATGCAACCACAGGTCCGTCACATGCTCGCCCGCTCCCGCTTCATAGTGCGCAATCCGCGCCCCGCTCTGCACATCCCACACGCCGGCCATCGCCGGCTGATCGTCACTCGTCACGACCGCAGCGATCCGCTTTCCGTCCATCGACGCCACGATCGATTTCAACCCGATTCGCTCGAGCGGACCGATCCCTTCCAACGCGCAGCGCTCCCCGCCATCGCTCAACGAAAACACGGTCACGCCCGTATCCGCCTGGATGCGCAACACGACTCCCACTTCAGGCAAAACCTCCGCCCGCCCCCACACACCCGCTCGAATCGGAATCGTTCGCTCCGCGAATCCGTCGCTCAGCCGCACCAACCGCTGCGTCGCTTCTTCACCAGAGAAATCGTTCAACACGATCCACCGAGGGCTGACGGTCCCCACGTCCGGCCGCACAAATCCCGCCGCTCCGGGCAACGCCGTCTTCCTCACCACCACACCCGTTTGCGGATTCCACCACGTCAACTCCGCCCGCTGCTCACCGTCCTCAAACTGCGTCCGCAACGTCACGATCTCGTCGCCACTTTCCGTCCATGCCGCGAGCTCCAACGGCCCCGTCTCCAACTTGGTCAACTCCTCCCCCGTCGCCGCGGACCAAACCCGCACTTCCTCCAGCGCCTCACTCGCCGTCAACAGCCGCTCCCCTCGTCCATCGAACCCCACCGCTGACACCCGCTGCCGGTGAGCCTCCCAGACGCGTTCCACCCGATGCCCATCCAGCGCCCGCCTCAACACATGCCACGCCGGCTCCAACTCTCTTCGCGCATCTTCCGCCCGCTCGATCGCGCCCAACGCCAGCCGCGCCGCCCGCGTCGGCTCGCCCGCCGCCAACGCCTGCCGCGCCCGCCCAATCTCCGCTTGCGCCGCCTCGAATCGCTTCTCCCGTTCCGCCGCATCGAATCGCGTCCACACCACCGCGCTCACCGCCAACGCCGCCGCGGCCAATCCGCCCAACCACATCCGCCGGCGCCGCCGGCGAATTTTTTCTCTCTGACGCAGGTCGTCGTAGTTCACGCCCACCACGCCCGCCAACAGCTTCAACAACGCATTCTGCCTGCCATCCGCATGCACCCGCGCATCCGCCGCAATCGGTTCCGCCTGCACGTCCGACAACTGCCCGTCCGCCCCGAGCTGAAACCGCAACGCCGGCGGAAAACACTCCCGCTCCACCGCAACGCCCGGCTTCGCCAAACTCGCCCACGGCTCGCCATCGACGATCAACGCCAGCACCCGATTCGCGCGGCCCAGCCGCTTGAACGTCAAAATCTCCTCGTTCACCCACTGGCTCTTCGCCGAGCTGGGCGAACAGATGATGATCAAATAACGCGACTGCTCGATCGCGTTCTTTAAATTCGCGCCCAGATCCGCCGCCGTCGGCAATTCCTCCCGATCGCGAAACACCGGAAAAATCCGCGCCGGCACCCGCTCCCCGCGCGTCGTCGGCTGCCCCACCAGTTTCTTCGGCACCCGATACGTCTCGAGCGCCCGGTGCAGCCAGTCGCCCCAGGCCTTGTCGCGATGACTGTAGCTGATGAACGCCCAGTATTTGAATTCTGGATTCGTCTCGCCGCTCATCGCTTTTCGCCCGCCCCCGCTTTGTCCGCCTTCGCCGCTTCCGCCGCCTTCTTCTTCATGTAACGGCTAAACGGCCACGTATTCGCCGCCGCCTCGCTGAGATCGCGCGAATTCTTCAGCGTGTCCTGCGACAACTCCAACAACACCGGCATCTGCTTCTCCACTTCCGCCAGCGTGCGATTCACCGACCCGAGCGTCACCGCGATATCCGCGCGATTCGTCCGCACCGCTTCCGTCAGCTCCGGCAATAACTCGCCATTCAACCGCCGCAGCGACTCGCTCAACTCTCCCGCAATCATCGCCTCGTCTTCCTTGATCTGCGCCAGCAATCCCCTCGCTTCCTCGATCGTTCCCGTCACCGCACCGAGATGCGCGTCGATGCTGTCGATCTGCTTCTCCACTTTTTCCAAAATCGGATCGAACCGTTCCGCGCGATCGTTCAACCCCGCAATCATCTGCCCGACTTCATCGAGCAGCCTCCGAATCGTCGGCTGCAGCTCCAACAACTGCGTCATCAAATCCGGCGCAATCGCTCCCGGCAACTCACCGCCCGACGGCACCAACTCCGCCGTCGTCAACGCCGGCTGCAACTCCAGCCGCGCCGCATTCACCAGATCGCTCCGCACCACCACCCGCGACCCGCGCCGCAGCCAGCTCGCCTGATCCGCCTCCACCCAAAAGCGCACCTCCACCTGCAACCCGCCTTCACGCTCCACCAATCGCGTCTCGCGCACGCGTCCGACCGTCAGTCCGTTGATCACGACCAGCGAGCTTTTCGACACACCCGCATTGTCGTTCAAATACGTCACAAAATCCGCGCGCGTCCGCATCCACCCACGGCTCCACCCGAACAGCGTCAACAACGCGCCCGCCACCACCAGCAGCGCCAACGCCGCCGCCATCCGATGCCGCCGCGGCGCCGTCGATTCAAGAACGTAGGTTTTCATGATGCCATCTCTCCCCGTTGTGCTTCTCCACGCGCCCGCCCAAATCGCGCTTCGTGTCCCTTAGTGTCCATTCGTGGTTCAAATCCGAAATCCGTGTTCATCCATGTCCATCCTGGTTCACCAGCTCTCCGCCCGCAGCTCAACCACTTCGAGCCCCGCCAACGCCGCCGCTTCATGCGGCCCGGTCGTCACCAACAAATGCGCGCTCGCCGGCTCGATCCTCCGATAACGCTGCAACAATCCCGCAATCGCCGCCCGATCCGCCGCGCGCAATCCATCGAAGGGCGCAAACGCGATCACCAACTGCGGCCGCCGCACCAGCGTCGTCATCCATCCCCAATACCGCCGCGCAAACGCCGTCATCTCCCCCGGTCGTCGCTCCAACAACTCCGCCGCCGCGACGCCTCTCATCTCCTCGCCCGCCAACTCGCGCAGCAACTCCGCAACCTCCTCACCCCGCGCCCGGCCGCGCGGCCACACGTCGTGATACCGCTGCGACAACAACAAATTCTCCCGCACCGTCAGTTCGTCCGCCAACCCGCCGTCGCGCAGCACAAACCCCACGAATCGCGCAAAAAATCCCCGCAGCTTCTCCGCCGGCAACATCCGCAACGCCATCGGCCTCCCCGCCGCATCGCGCACTTCCTCCAACCACAACTCACCTTTCGCCTCCCCCGCCAGTTCTTCGCCCGCCAAATAACGCGCGATAAAATCCTCCTGCACGTGCTCGGGATCCAGCGGCAGCACATGCACGCGCCCGCGCTCGATCCGCGCATCCAATCGCACGCCCGCCGCCAGCTCGAATTGTTCGAAGCGCAACATCAGAGCAGGAAAAACAAAAGCTTCGCCGCAAAGATCAGCACCAGCGCATCCCGAAACACCCGTCCGATCGGCGCCACGCCCAACCTTCCTCCTCGCCCCGCCAATCCCGGCGCACAACACACCGCGCCGACCGCGCAACCGACGAGCGCATTCAACACATACCCCGCCAGAATCCCTCGCCCGCCTTCCTCCAAGATCGCCCCGATCTCCGCCCCCAGAAAGCGCCCGTCGATCGCATAATTCACATACGTCGCCACCACCACCGCCGTCACTTTGAACATCATTCCCGTCACCAGATACACCAGCGCCAGCCCCCACACCCGCGGCAGCACAAACAGCTCCAGCGGATCCATCCCCGCCGCCGCCACGCTCGTGAAACGATGCCGCTCGCGCGCCCGCCACAACTCCAGCGTCGCCGCCAAGCCCGCCTGCCCGACCACCAACACGCCCGCCATCACGTCGCCGAGGTGTTGAATCGCGAAAAGAAAGATCCGCGCCAGCTCCTCCGGCCTCGCCCCAAACCACGGCAGCAGCGGCAACACGAATTGCAGCAGCGTCACGCCCAAAAGCACCGACACCCACAACGCCGACACCGCCGTCCGCCCCAACCCGCTCACAAACGCCGCCGCCAGCGCGTCGCGCACCGCCCTCCGCCGCACGGCCGCGGCCCGGAGAAACATCGTGGCAGCCAGCGCAAGCGCGTCCGTCATCGCTACTGCACCTCCAGCACCTGTCGCTGGAATTTCGTGATGTCCACCGTCACCTGCGACGAGAGCTGCACGAGCAATCGAAACACGTCGCGATTCCACCGACCGTCGAGGCCCTCGGTCTGTCGGGCGGGGTCTCCCGACCCCGCCGAGCCCGCCAACACTGCATCCGTAATCCGGTATTCAATTCCCGCATACGTCAGCTCCGCCGCCGGCGCCGCAAACTCCCCTTCGTTCCCCCACACCGTCCGCAACACCGGACGCAACTGCCGCGGCGGCACCTGCCCCGCGAACGTCGCGTCGCCCATCCACTCCTCCATCGCCCGCTGCTCCTGCGCCACCGCCTCGAGCACGCTGCGAAACGACCGCAACACCAGGATCGATCGCGTCCCGCCTCCACGCCGGCCTTCGTTCTCCGTCGGCGCACTCGTCACCGTCGCCTCGAACACCGCATGCAGATTCTTCAACGACGCCGCGTAATCCGGATCCGATCTGCGCGCGAACCGCTCGATCACCTGGTCGACAATCTCCGGCTTCGCCCGAAAGCGATACGCCGTTCGCGCCGTTCCCAACAACCACCCGTCCTCTCCGCGCCGCCAGATCCGCCCTTTATCCGACGCATCCAGGAGATCCTTCGAAGTCACATTCGCCAACGCGCCATTGCTCAAGGGCGTGAACCTTTCCTCCGCCACCAACCCGAGCCCGCCCGCCCGCTGCAACTCCCGCACGATTTCACACACGCGCAAAAAGCGCGCGAACGAGTCCGGCGTTCCGCGCAGCGGCGAATTCGTCAACACGATGTGCTCCGTCGTCCCATCGTCGTTGCGCAGCTCCACCTCGATCCGCTCCACCAGCACGCGCAACAACTGATCCACCGGCCAGCCTTGCTGATAAAGCATGTTGAACGCATCGATCGAAATCGGCGCCAACAACTGCCGCGCCGCCTCCTCGCTGTTGATCGGAATAAACACGAACTTCGGGCTCGCATTGATCGACGCCCCCGGAGTCACCGTTCCGCCCAACACATTCGTCACCGTGTTCGACACCGTCGCCGCCACCGTCCGTCCCGTCGTGTGACTGCTGTTCCCGCTCATGTTCAGGCTGCTCGTCTGGCTCCGATCCAAACGGATCTCGCCCACCGCCATGAAATACGCCGGATGCCCATGATCGAGCCGCGCCAGGTTCAGCAACATCTGCCAGTTCATGTCGCTTGCGTAGTCCGTCGAAAACGACGCGAAATCGCGCTCGAGCTGCTTCGTCGCGCACGAGGTCAGCAACATCCCCGCCCCCACTCCCAACAAAATCCGACTGAACGTAGTCACCTGCATAAAAAATATCGCCAAGCGCCAGCGAGCCGCTCGCCGCCTCAGCCTTCGCCTTCCCGCGCTTCCGCGACGATCCGATCCGCCACGTCCGCCAGCTCCTTCGATAGCTCGGGCGTGATCTCCTTCCGCGCCGCTCGCGCGCGCTCTCCCGCTTCTTTCAACCGCACCGATCGCTCCTCGCCTCGCATCCCCTCCGCTTCCCGCACCAGCGCCCGCGCCAGCTGCAGTTCGTTCAACGCCGCATTGATCGCGCTCGCATCTTTCACCTGCAGCCCTTCCCGCGCCCACTCGATCGCTTCCTTATAACTCGCGCTCCGCTCCGCCCCGCTCACCTCCGCCGCATAATCGTTCAACACTCCCGCCAGTCGCGCCCGATACAATCCCCAGCCCAGCGCCGCATTTCGATCGCCACTCGCAACCGGCAAGACCCGATCGCCCACTTCGATCGCCGCGCGATACGCCTCGATCGTTTCCTTCAACAATTTCGTCCGCTCCGCTCCCGTCGCCTCGTCCGCGCGCGTTTGCAGCGTATCCGCCAAATCACGACGCAGCCCGAGCACGAGCCCGTCGCCACCGGTATGCGCCTGCGTCAGCCCCGTCCGCAGCGCCTCCACCGCCTCCGCCAGCAACCGTCTCTTTCGCTCGCCTTCACTATGCTCCGCTTGCGCCACCAGCGCCGACGCCAGCGTGCGATGATCCTCCGCCCACTGATACGGATAACCGTCGCGCCAAAACTCGAGCGTGCTCCGATGCAGCGCGATCCCTTCGCCGATCGCCGCGACCGCGTCCTCCCCTTCCATCTCCTTGCCGCGCTCAATCAAATGCATCGCCAGCAACCCAACTTGCGTCGCCCACGCCAGCGGCTGCCCTTCCCGCGTCGTCACTTCCAACACCTGCCTGCGCGCCTCGATCGCCCGCGAAAAAAACTCCACCCGTTGCGCCTTGTCCTCCGTCGCCCACCCGCGCCGCATCAACGCCATCGCAAGATCTCCCTGCGCATCCGCCCAGTCCTGCGGCATCTCCTCCCGCGAATAAACCTCCAGCACCGCCCGATACGCCTCGAACGCTTCTTCCGCCGCCGCGCCTCCCGCTTCGCCCAACATCGCCGCCAGCGCGCTCAACGAATTCGCCAGACTCAGTTGCGCCCCCGCCCACCGCAAGGGCTGCGCCGCCCGCGTGTGCACCGTCAGCTGCGCGCGCCGCGCCTCGATTTCCTCCCGCCGAAATTCCAACCGCTCACCTTCGTCCCGCGACTCCGCCGCCAGCGCGTTCAACGCCGCCGCCAATCTCGCCTGCGCCGCCGCCCATCCGTGCGGGTCGATCTCCGGCCGATACACCGCAAACGTTGCCCGCGCCGCCTCCGCCGCGTCCGCAAACCGTTTCAACCGCTCCGCTCCCGTCGTGTAATACCGCGCCTGCACCCAGAGCGCATTCGACAACGCCAGCTGCCCGCTCGCCCAAGCCTCCGGGAATTCCTCTCGCGTATAAACCTCCAACACCGCGCGCCGCGCCGCCAGCACCTGCGCGTGCAACTCCGCATGCCCCGCCTCCGCCGAGTCTTCCCGCATCGCGTTCAAGATATACGCCAGCAACGATTGCGCCCGCGCCCACTCCTGCGGCGTCCCTTCTCGCGTCAACACGTCCAGCGCCTCGCGGCACGCCGCCACCGCTTCCTGCCGCAACGCCGTCCGCTCCGGATCCACCACATCGCTCGCCCGATCGTCCAGCGCATCCGCCAGATCGAGCTGCGCCTCCGCCCAACCGAGCGACCGCGCCCCGCGCGACAACACCTCGAGCACGGCACGCCGCAAATCCACCGCTTCCATCCGCACGTTCGTCCGCGCGTCTCCGGTCAGTTCATAACCTTGACGCGCCAGAATATCCGCCAGCCGCCGTCGCGCTTCCGCCCATTCCTGAGGCGCGCGATCCCGCGCATAAAGCTCCAACACCGCCCGCGTCGCCGTCTCCGCTTCGCGCAACAACCCCAATCGCTCCTCGCCTTCCGCATCCCGCGCCGCGTTCCGCAACACCGCCGCCAGCGCATGCTGCCGATCCGCCCACCGCACCGGCAACGCCGCCCGCGTTTCCACCTGCAACGACGCGCGGTGCATCGCCGCAATCTCCGCCCGCCTCGCCCGTCGCTCCTCCACCGGCGCCTCATCGGCCTCTTCTTCCGTCGCGTCCGCCAAATTACCCTGCACCCGCGACCAATCCTGCGGATACGTCGCCCGCGTATAAACGTCCAACGCCGCCCGATACGCCGCGATCCCCTCCGCTCGCCATCCCGGCGCATCCCGCTCGTTCGCATCGCGCGCCTGACTCAACAACGCCGCCCCCAAATTCGCCTGCGCATTCGCCCACTCGTCCGGATACGCCTCCCGCTCCACCGCCCCAATCGCCCGCCGAAACGCCTCCACGGACTCCCGCCGCAAGCGCGCGCGCTCCGCCCCCATCGCTTCATCCGCCTGATCGCCGAGCACAAGGCCAAGATTGTTCTGCAATCCGCTCCACGCCGCCGGTTCTTTTTTCGGGTCGCGCACTTCCAACGCTTCCCGATATCGCCGCGCCGCTTCCGCAAAAAATCGTCCTCGCGCCGGCTGCAGCGCCGCCAGTCCGCGACTGCGCGCAAGATTCGCCAGATTGTTCTGGGTCGCCGCCCAGTCCTGCGGCGCCGCCGCGCGCGTCCGCACCGTCAACGCCGCCTCGAACGCCGCCGCCGCTTCCGCCAACAGCGGCTCGGGATCGATCGACTCCACCGCTTTCGAACTCAGCGCGTTCCCCAAATGATTCTGCGCAAAGCCCCACGCGGACGCCGACTCCTGCGGCGTCAACACGTCGAGCGCCGCCCGAAAACTCGCGATCGCCCGATCGCGTCGCTCCGCGATCGCCGCGCCTTCCGACACCGCCGCCCACGCATCGAGCGCTTTCGCCATCCGGCGCTGCAGATCGCCCCACGCCTCGGGCGCCCGTTCGCGCGTAGTCGCCTCCAGCGCACTTTCAAACGCCGCCACCGCCCCGCCGTAGTTTTTTTCCGCATACAGCGCCTGGCCCTGCAGCCCAAACGCCTCGCGTTCCCGCACCGCCGCCTCGTCCGCCGCCGCCTGCGCCTTCGCCGCCAGCTCCCGCGCCGCCAGCCGCTGCTCCCGCGCCGCCGCCCCCGCCTGCCCGGCATTCTTCGCCGCCGCCGCGAAATTCTTCTGCGCAAACTCCGCCAGCGCGCGATCCATGAAGTTCGCCCGCGGGTCCGCCCGCACCGCCGCCACGAACAAATTGATCCCCGACCGCAACTGCGCTTCCGGCACGCTTTCCTTCGCCGCCACCGCCGCCAGCGCGCGATCGAACTTCTCCTCGTCGCTCAACTTCAACTGCTCCAGCTCCGCCTGCTGCTGCGTGTAAGCGTCCGCCACCGCCTGAATGTAGCGCCGCTGCTTCTCGATCTCGGTCTCCAACCGCGCGACCGTCGCCTCCGTTTTATCCGCTCGCTGACTCAACCACCACACGCCTCCACCCAACAACCCGATCGCCACCAGCCCGACCGCCACGCCGCGCGCCAGCTGCGACCGCGATTTCTTCAGCTCGCCCGTCAGATGCTCCACCGCCGTCTGCAGCTCGCGCACTTTCAGCGACAACTCGCCGCGATCGCCCACCTGATAAAACAAGTGATCCGTCGCCCGCAGCGCCGCCCGATGCGCCTGTTGCAACACTCGCTTCTCGTCCTCCTCGGGTTGATGCGGATCGTAAGCAAAATCGTCCCCGCACACGAAGACGTAGAGCGGCTTCCCCAACTCCCGCGCCACGTCGTATTCCATCTGCGTGTAACTGCGCCGCGGCTCGCCCGGCGCCCGCTCCCGCGGCTCCGCGCCATAATAGTTGCCCGCAACATGCACCACCGCATCGCACGCCACGATCCGCGCCCGCAACATCTCCCGCACGCTGCGATAATCCGGCGGGAAATTCGTCTGCTCGATCGGCACGCAGCCCAGCGTCAGCAACGCTTCCTTCACAAGCTGCCGACACGAACGCAGGTCCGCGCTCGTCGCACTGATGAAAACCTCGGGTCGGCGGGGCGTCATCGGCACGGAGTCGTGCCTACCTTGCGCAAAAACAATGGTCGAAGCATGGCAGCGAAGCGGACTGGGACCCGGCTGTGATGGTCAAGCCTCCGCCGGGAGTCTAGTGGAAACTCCGGCTTGGGCTGATGCCCGCAACAGACGCCGCGAGTGCTATTCTGGATACAACTGCCCGAGAATGAATTCAGCCACATCCGTCTTCGGCGCCGGCCCGAAACTCGCCCGCTGACCGCCCGCGCCAATCAACGTCACCGCGTTTGCGTCCGCCTCCATCCCCACGCCTTCCTGCGACACATCGTTCGCCACAATCCAGTCGAGATTCTTCTCCACCAGCTTCCGCCGCGCATACGCCTCGAGATCGTGCGTCTCCGCCGCAAATCCCACCACGACTTGCTCCGCCCGTTTCCGCGCCGCGAGCGTTTTCAACACATCCACCGTCGGCACCAATTCGAGCACACACGCCCCCGGCGACTTCTTCTGCTTCCGCACCGACACTTCTTTCGGCCGATAATCCGCCACCGCGGCCACCGCGATGAAGAGATCGCACGCCGCAAACAGCGGTTCGCACGCCGCGAGCATTTCCGCCGCCGATGTCACTCGATGCACCGCCACATCTC
This sequence comes from Verrucomicrobiota bacterium, assembly GCA_023426435.1. Taxonomy (GTDB): domain Bacteria; phylum Verrucomicrobiota; class Verrucomicrobiia; order Opitutales; family Opitutaceae; genus Opitutus. The sequence continues at coordinate 36,133 of JAFAAS010000051.1, forward strand.
CCGGCGGCGCCAGCGCCACCGGTCCGCTCACCAGATCAACTTTCCACCTGCGCCGCGCCGCCGCCGCCGCCAGCGCATACCCCATCTTTCCGCTCGAGCCGTTGCTCAGGAACCGCACCGGGTCGAGATGCTCGCGCGTCGGCCCCGCCGTCAGCAAACAGCGAAAGGAGCGGGGAACGTTGAGCGATGCCATCGACATGAACAGCAGCCTCCAGCTTCGGCCGGAAAGCTTGCGCGACGACATTTTTCGCGCGAAACGGCACCACATTCGATCTGCGCCGCGTCGAAACGATTTCCGCGGGACGCAACAGCTTCGAACTGATCCGCAGCCCCACCGCCTTGGCCTCGCCGGGATTGATCTGAATCTTCACCCGTCCGTCACTCGGCACCAGGCCGATCATTCCGCCACGCGCCGCAAAGCCGGGAATATCGCTCACCGTCAACACGGGTTTCCCTTCCAGCACCTCGAGAATCCGCCCAAGGCGCGGCTCTTCCGACGCCGCAATGAAAACCTCGTCGCAATCGATCGCATCCTCGATCCGTTCGATTCGCTTCACCACCAAACGCCGCCCCGCCACACCTTCGCCTCTCACCGCCGCATCCAGCGCCGGCCCGAAAGGATCCGCCCCCAGCACTCCGATCACCAGCGGCGAACCCGCCCGCTGCGACGCCCCGGGCCAATCCACAAAGCGCGTGAAGTTGAAGAGAAACACCGCCTTCACCGCCGCCTCCCGCCCACGCGCGTCCGGCAGCGCCGCCGCCGCACCCGCCGCCATCGCCGGCGCCGCCGCCAACACCAGCGCCGCCAGCGCGCCACGCACCGGCCGCCTCCACGAACCCGAAGTTGAGCCTAGAAACGCCATGCGACTTTCGCGAACAGGCTGCGGCGGAGTTCGACGCGCGTCGGCCCGGGCACGCCCATCTCAGGGTGATGATCGTTCAACAGGTTTCGTCCAATCACGGAAAACTCGAGGTTCTCGGAAAGCGGCACCGCCACCCGCGCATTCAGCTCCGCATAACTGGGCACCGTCGCCACCTGCCCCGAATTGTTCAACTCCACCGTATCCACCCACCGGAAATGCAAATCGAATTCCACGTCCTTCGGCAGATCGAACGACGACGCCAGAATCCACTGATGCTGGGGATCGGCCGTCTCGCCGAGCGCATTGTTGATATCCGTTCCGCCCGGCCGCACCCGCAAATCCGTCTTCAAATACGTATAGCCGCCATGCACCCGCCAGCCCGGCAACACATCCGCGTCGAACGCCAGCTCGAGACCATGGCTCCTTCCTTCCAGATCGTTGCCCACCACGAATGGCATGATCGTGCCCGGCGTCGTTCCGACACTGCGCAGGTCGCGATACTCGTTATGAAAAACCGACAACGAGCCCACCACTCGCTGCGCAATCTGCCCCCGCAATCCCGCCTCATACGCGATGACTTTTTCCGATCCGAAACGATCGCTCCCCGTCACAAACGCCGGACCCGCGCTCGGCTGACGCACATCGCGATCGATCCGCGAGGGCGTTCGCACCGCCCGTGAAATCGCACCCCACACGAGACCATGTCCGCCGATACTCTGCTGCACACGAAGCGAGGGCTCCCACTCGAATCCCGTGTAATGCGTATCCTCCAGCTTCGCTCCCAGCGTCAGCACACGTCCGCCGCCCAATTCAATCTGATCCTGGAAAAATCCGCTCACCGACTCCTGCCGCGCATCCGCCGGATCCAACCCCAACGCCGGCGCCGCCGTCGACTCGTCCTCGATTAATCTATAACCCAATCCCCACACGATCGTATGCGCCCCGATCGACGCGAACCGGTGCTGAAAATCCAAATCGTAAGTCTCCAGATCGTCGAAGAGCTTCCCCGCCGGCCCGAACGGGCCTTCCGCCACCGGCAGCCGCAAAAAAGCGCGGTCATAATAGAGCTGCAGCTGGAAATCCGACCCATCCGCCAAGAATCGCGACCACCGCCCAAGAAGATTCCCACCCGCCACTTTTCCTTCTCCCGCGCCCACGACACCTTCGTGCCCTTGATAAATATCGCCCTGCAACGTGAGCACCTGGTCCGTCGACTCCGCATCGATCCGAAACCCGCCCTGCGAAACCTCCGAACCGTCGCCCGCCCGCGCTCCGTTCGAGAAGACTTCATCGTCCCGCTCGAAGCGCTTCGCATACACTCGAAAGAAAACCTCCGGCGCGACTTTCCCTCCAAAGCGGATCGCACCTTGCTCCTCGAGCTGGTTGCCCATCCCCCACTCGGTATAAATTCCCTGCGTCTCCGCCGCGCTCTTCGTCGTGACATTTATCACGCCATTCACCGCGTTCGCCCCCCAAAGCGCCCCGCCCGGACCACTGATCACTTCAATCCGTTCGAGGTCTTCCAAGAGATAATCTTGCACATCCCAACGCACCCCCGACCAAAGCGGCGTATAAACGGCCCGTCCGTCGATCATCACCAGCAACTTGTTTCCAAGTTCGGTATTGAACCCACGCGAACTGATCGCCCAGTCGTGCGTGTTTTTCTGCGCCACATGCAGATTCCCCGCGAGCCGCAACGCCTCCGGTAACCGCGTCGCCGCCGACCGCCGAATGTCCCAGTTCGTGATCACCTGCAACGCCGAGGGCGCTTGCGCGAGCGACATCGGCAGTCGCGACACCGACGTCACTTCCACCTCCAACAATTCCTCCACGCTCAATCGCTTCAGCCGATCGACGTCCGAGGCAGACGCCGCCACCACCCCCAGCGTCCAGCCCAACCACCAGCGCAAACCTCCGCTTCCGCGAGGGTTCCGCCGTAAGCAAAATTGGGATACGTGTGCGATGAGGTTCAAGTCGGTCGACACTGAAGATCACGCCTTTTCCAGGCTCAAAATCAGTCCGCAAAAAAAGCCGTAACACAACCTATCGCATCATCTTTCCTCAGTTCTCGCTCCCTTTCGCGCCCCGCACCCATTCCGCCAGCCGCGCCCACGCCCGCGCGCGATGACTGATCCGGTTCTTCACGTCATCACCCAACTCCGCATAGCTTTGCTCAAACCCATCCGGCACGAAAAGCGGATCGTAGCCAAAACCACCGCCTCCCTTCGGCTCACGCAACAACCGCCCGCCGCACACACCTTCGAAAACCTCCTCTTCCCCGCCTCCCGGCAGCACCAACAACACACAGAGAAAATGCGCCCCGCGCCGCTCGTCCGGCACAGCCCGCATCACGTCCGCGAGCTTCCGCAAATTCGCCGCCGGGTCGTGCTCCGGCCCCGCGTAATACGCCGACTCCACCCCCGGCCTTCCGTCGAGCGCATCCACGCACACGCCGCTGTCGTCCGCCAACACCCACGCGTCCTCCGGCAACTTCGCTTTCAACGCCCGCGCTTTTTTCCGCGCGTTGCCCACAAAGGTCCCCGCGTCCTCCACCACGTCGGGCATTCCCCCCGCGTCGCGCGCCGGCACAATCTCGAGCGACAACCCCGCTTCCCGCGCCATCCGCTGCAGCTCCGCCGCCTTGTGTGCGTTCCCCGATGCGAAATAGATGCGCCTCATCCCCATCGTTCTGCACACCGCCACGCACTCACCCGAGCCGAAATTTCGTCTCATCGATAAACAGCTTCTCCGGATACTCCACCCGCCCGCGCGTCAGCACATCCTCACCCAGCTGCTCCACTTTCAATTCGCGCAACCGGATCGCATTCGAAAGCCGCTCGGTCCGCAGGCCATTGAACATCGGCATCGCCCGATCGTCCGCCAACAACAGCGGCGCGCGATACACGAAAAGATAATCCAACTGCCGGTCCCGCATCATCTGACTCACCAGCTGCGCGCCGCCTTCCACCATCACGCCGGAGATCCGCTCCTCCACGCACTTCTTCCGAAAATCCGCAAACGGCACCCGCTGCGTGGGCGAGGGCAACACCCACACTTGCACGCCCAGATCCCGCAGCTTTCGCACATAACCCAACCCGCCATGCTGCGTCGTCACCACCACCGTTCGTTCGTGAAACTCGTCCGTGTAAAGCGCCGGCAAATGCCGGTCGATCACCGTGCGTAACAGTCCATCGAATACAAATCGCACCGGACACCACTCCTCCGCCCCCGGCACGCGCGCCGTCAGCCGCGGATTATCCTTCAATACCGTCCCCGCCCCCACCGCGATCGCCGGAAACACCCGCCGCCATCGATGCGTATCCGCGCGCGCGATCTCGCCCGTGATCCACTTCGACTCTCCTGTCCGGCACGCCATCCGGCCATCGAGCGTCACCGCCGACTTAGACGCGATCAGCGGCGTGTTGCGCGTGATCCAGTGATTGAAAATCAAATTCAGGTCCGCGCACTCCTGCTCCAACACCCCCGTCGTCACCTCGATCCCCGCCGCGCGCAGCACTTCGAATCCTTTCCCCGCATGCGCCGGATTCGGATCCGTCGCTCCCACCACCACGTGTTTGATGCCCGACGCGATGATCGCGTCCGTGCACGCACCCGTGCGCCCATGCGTCGAACACGGCTCCAACGTCACATAAAGAATCGCTCCCGGCCGCGGCGCCTTGCCTCGCGCCAACAACGCCAGCCGCTCCGCATGCGGACCGCCATCCGGCGCGGTCGCACCTTCGGCCACCACTTGACCGTCCTCGACGATCACCGCGCCGACCATCGGATTGGGATGCGTCGCGCCCCAGACGCCGCGCGCCTGCTGCAGGGCCCGGCGCATGAACGCTTCATGCTGCGCCATATTCATGTTGAGCGGGAGCACGTATCCAGAAGTAAACGTCGCTTCGAGTCCACTTTGCTTTCCGCCATCGGCCTCGAATGACGGGACTTTAACCACTCACATACGGATTCGTCGTTTTCTCCGCGCCCACCGTCGTATCCAGCCCGTGCCCCGGATAAACCACCGTCTCATCCGGCAACGTATAAATCTGCGCGCGAATCGCCCGCTCCAGCGTGTCGAAATCCCCTCCCGGCAAATCCGTCCGCCCAATGCTCCCCGAGAACAACGCATCGCCCACAAACGCCGCCTTCGCCGCCGCGAAATAAAACAACACATTGCCCGGACAATGCCCCGGCACATGCCGCACTTCCGCCTCCGTCCCCAACGCCGCCAACCGATCGCCTTGCTTCACCCACCGATCCACTTTCACCGGCTCCAGCCCCAACCTCTCGCCCATGAACCTTTCCATCACTTCGGGCGTTTCGATCATCGTCCGATCGTCCGCATGCGCGAGCGCCTGCGCCCCACTCTTCCTCACCACCTCCGCCGCACCTTGGATATGATCCCAGTGACCGTGCGTGATCCACAGCTCTTTTAGCCGACACTTCTCCTCCCGCAAAATCGGCTCCACCTCCGCCCACACGCCTTTCGGCGCATCGATCAAAATCGCCTCCCCGCGCTCGGGCGAGGTCAGCAAATACGCGTTCGTCTGAATCGGCCCCGCGGGCAACACATGCAAATTCACGCCGCCCAATCCACGCCCTTCCCGCTCCCGCGCAATCGCAAACCTCCACCCCTCCCTGCATCGCCCACCGCGTGAGCGGCGAGACTCGCCCCCTGGCTCGCGCGCCCGCCCCTCTCCCCCACCCAAACCAGAGTGTCACCTATTAGGTGACACTTCCCCCTTTCCTTTTTCCTGCCGGCCGTCTCGTCCGACGGCAAAGTGTCACCCAATAGGTGACACTCGATCGTTCGCCCTCGGCGTATCTCCTGACCGGCTCGGTAAACAAACCGCACTTGCCACCGTCACCCCCCGCTTGCCACTGTCCGCGTTTATGTCGTCGCTCAAGTTCGCCGTTCTCGCCGGTGACTACATCGGTCCCGAAGTCATGTCCGAGGCCCTCCGCGTCCTCCAGGTTGTCGCCCAGCGCGAAGGCCTCCGCCTCGACTACGTCGAGGGCGACGTCGGCGGCGCCGCCATCGACAAACACGGCACCGCGCTGCCGCAGGAAACCCTCGAAAAATGCTCCTGGGCCGACGCCATTCTCTTCGGCTCCGTCGGCGGCCCGAAATGGGAAAAACTTCCGCCCGCCCAACAGCCCGAGCGCGCCTCCCTCCTCCCGCTGCGCAAGCACTTCACCCTTTTCGCCAACATCCGCCCAGGCCTGCTCTATCGCGAGCTCACCGACGCCTCCCCGCTGAAGTCCGACCGCATTCCCGACGGCATCGACATCGTTTGCATCCGCGAACTCACCGGCGGCGTTTATTTCGGCAAACCGAAGGAAACCACCACGCTGCCCGACGGCGATATCCAAGCCATCGATACGATGGTCTATCGCAAGAGCGAGATCGAGCGCATCCTCGCCACCGCCATCGCCACCGCTCGCGGCCGCAAACGCCGGCTCTGCTCCATCGACAAGGCCAACGTCCTCGAAACCTCCGTCCTCTGGCGCAAAACCGTCATCGATTACTGCGCCAAACACGCGCCCGACATCGAGCTGTCCCACATGTATGTCGACAACGCCGCCATGCAGCTCGCGCGCAATCCCAACCAGTTCGACGTCTTCGTCACCGAAAACATGTTCGGCGACATCCTCTCCGACGAAATGGCCGTCATCTGCGGCTCGCTCGGCATGCTTTCCTCTGCCTCGCTCGGCACCGGCCTCAACTCCCGCCAGCTTCCGTTCGGCCTCTTCGAACCCGCCGGGGGCACCGCGCCCGACATCGCCGGCCAGGGCATCGCCAATCCGTGCGCCCAAATCCTCTCCGCCGCCCTCATGCTGCGCTACAGCTTCGGTCTCAACCAAGCCGCCACGCGCATCGAAACCGCGGTGAAGAAAACCGTCACGTCCGGCATCCGCACGGGCGACATCGCCTTCGGCCGCCCTTCCGTCAGCACCCGCGAAATGGCCGACGCCATCATCGCAAATCTCTAGGCTTCGCTCCCGCTAATGGAGGCGCGGTGCCCCCACCGCGCTTCCCGTTTGTTCCGTCCTTCGTTTCCGTCGAAGCCGCGCGCCGCCGCTCACCGCGCCGGCTGATCCAGCGTTCGCCGCACCGCTTCGAGCAACGCCGCCGGCCCGCACGGCTTCGGCAAAACCTCCGTCGCGCCGAGCGCCGCGAACTCGCGATGCTGCCGATTCGCCTCGAGTCCGCTCGTCGCCAGAATCTTCAGATCCGGCGCCAGCACCCGCAGCGCCCGCGCCAGCGTCCCTCCGCCCATCTCCGGCATCATCACGTCGGTGATCACGAGCTTCACATCCGCCCGATGCGCGAGAAACACCGTCAGCGCATGCCGCCCATTCACCGCCGTCACCACGCGATAGCCGCTCTGCACCAACACGTGCCGCGTCGCCTCCCGGATCGGTTCCTCGTCATCCACCACCAGAATCACTTCGCCTGCTCCTCGCCGCGCTGGCGCCTCCGCCGCCGCTTCCGCCTTCTCCACCGGCTCCAACACCGCAGGGAGATAAATTTCGAACGCACTTCCCGCTCCGACTTCGCTCTCCACCGTGATGAATCCGCCATGATTGCTCACGATTCCAAACGCCGTCGGTAACCCCAGTCCCGTGCCTTTCCCGACTTCCTTCGTCGTGAAAAAGGGATCGAAGATCCGCGCGAGATTTTCCGGCGTGATGCCCGTGCCCGTGTCCTCGAACCGGATCGCCACAAACGGTCCCGGTCGCGCCCCCGGCCAACGCGCCGCTTCCTCCGCACTGAGTTCGACATTCCGCGCCTCCACCTTCAACACCCCTCCGTCCGGCATCGCGTCGCGCGCATTCACGCAGAGGTTCATCATCACTTGATGAATCTGCGTCGCATCCGCCACCACCGACCACAGATCCTTCTTCAGATTGAAGGTGATCGTGATCTCCCGCGGAAACGTTTCCCGAATCATCCCTTCCACTTCTCGCAACAGATGCCGCGGCTGCAGCGGCACACGCGCGCCTTCCACGCCGCGGCTGTAGGTCAATAACTGCCGGATCAAATCCGCGCCGCGTTCCGCACTGCGCTCCACCATCTGCAACATTTCGCGGTCGCGCGCACTCGACACCGACTCCTTCAGCAAACTCGCCGCCATCAACATCGGCGCGAGAATGTTGTTCAAATCATGCGCGACCCCGCCCGCCAGCGTCCCGATCGCCTCGAGCCGCTGCGCCCGCAGAAACTGCGCTTCAAGCAACTTCCGCTCCGTCACGTCCTCCGCCACGCCCGCCACGCGGTCCACCGGCCCGTCTTCCCGCTGCACCGGAAACGCCCGGTCGCGAATCCATCGCACCGTTCCATCCGGACGAATGATCCGATACGTCTCGTCGTATTCGCCCGACACTTGCCTCGTCCGCATCGCCTCGACCACGCGCGCGCGGTCTTCCGGGTGAATCGCCTCCACCCACGCATTCGGCGAATCGATCAAATGCTCCGCCGACCGCCCCCAAATCGCCTCATAGCCGGGACTGATGTAGAGCATTTCGCGATGCTCCACGTCCGTCATCCAAAACACCTCGTGGATGCTCTCCACCACCTGCCGGAAACGCTCCTCGCTTTCCCGCAACGCCGCCTCCGCCTCCAATCGCTCCCGCCGCAGCCGGCTCTGCTCCAACACCCGCTCGATCGCCTGCCCCAATCGCCCCAGCCGGTCCTTCAACAAATAATCGCTCGCCCCTTCCTTCATCGCCGCCACCGCCATGTCTTCCCCAATCGTGCCCGAAACAATGATCAACGGCACCGCCAGCCCGCTTTCGCGCAACACTTCCAGCGCGCGCAACGCCGTGAACTGCGGCATCTGATAATCCGAAAGAATCAAATCCAATTCCGGTTTCAGCTCCTCCCGAAACCCCGCCTCGCTGTCCACCCGCTTCCACCTCGGCTCGAATCCGTCTTCCCGCAACTGCGCCAGAATCAGCTCCGCATCCAACAGGCTGTCTTCCAACAAAAGAACTCGAAGCGCCTTCGGCATGATATTCCGGCTGAAATGCTACGTAACCCCGCCCTTCGACAAAGCCAGCTCATTTCCGCCCAAAGCTTGCATCAGAATTCCAACTACTCCCACGTTCCCGCTCCGTCGCCCCGCCCTCTGCCCCCCCGTCTCCGTCGTCAGAAAATCCTTTCCGCTCCGAACCGCCTCCTTTTAGCTGCCCTTTCCGCGCCCAGCCACATCGCGCCGCGCGTATCCATCGCTGTATGACCTCCGCCGAGATCCGCCAGAGCTTCCTCGATTTCTTCGCGAAACAGGGACACACCATCGTCCCGTCCGCGTCGCTCATGCCCGACTCGCCCGGACTGCTCTTCACCAACGCCGGCATGAACCAGTTCGTGCCGATCTTCCTCGGCGACCGCGCACCCGACGTCTCCAAATGGGCCGGCGTCCGCCCGGCGAAAGATACCCGCGCCGCGGATACGCAGAAATGCATCCGCGCCGGCGGCAAACACAACGACCTCGAGGACGTCGGTTTCGATACCTACCACCACACGATGTTCGAAATGCTGGGGAACTGGTCCTTCGGCGATTACTTCAAAAAAGAATCCATCACCTGGGGCTGGGAACTCATCACCAAGATCTGGGGCATCCCCGCGAAACGTCTCTTCGCCACCGTTTACTCCCCCGACAAATCCAAAAACGACCCTTCCGAATTCGACCAGGAGGCCTACGACATCTGGGCCGAAATCTTCAAAAAGGAAGGCCTCGATCCCGCCGTCCACATCGTCAACGGCAACAAAAAGGACAACTTCTGGATGATGGGCGACACCGGCCCGTGCGGCCCGTGCTCCGAAATCCATTTCAACCTGCTCCCGTCCGACGACGAAGCCGAGGGCCGCAAGCTCGTGAACTCCTCCAGCTCCCGCTGCATCGAGATCTGGAATCACGTCTTCATCCAGTTCAACGCCAACGCCGACGGCACCTTCTCTCCGCTCGCCGCCAAGCACGTCGACACCGGCATGGGCTTCGAACGCGTCGCCGGCATCCACGCCACGACCAAAGGCTTCAAGGACTTCTCCCGCGAACCTTCCAACTACAACGCCGACGTCTTCGCGCCGCTCTTCGCCAAAATCTCCGAGCTCTCCAAAAAAGTTTACAACGGCACCGTCCCCTCCAAACGCGAAGGCCTCGGCGAACAGGAAAACATCGACATCGCCTTCCGCGTCCTCGCCGACCACGCGCGCTGCGTCAGCTGCGCCGTCGCCGACAACATCCTCCCCGGCAACGAGGGTCGCAATTACGTCATCCGCCGCATCCTCCGCCGCGGCATCCTCTACGGCAAAAAACTCGGCCTCGGCACCGGCTTCTTCGAACAACTCGTCGCCCCCGTCGTCGAATCCCTCGGCCCCGTCTTCCCCGAGCTCAAAGAACGCCAGGACATCGTCCGCCGCGTCATCCGCAGCGAAGAAGAATCCTTCGGCCGCACGCTCGAAAAGGGTCTCTCCATTTTCAATTCTCAGATCTCAAATCTGAAATCGGGCGCCGTCCCCGGCGCCCTCGCCTTCGAGCTCTACGACACCTACGGCTTCCCGCTCGACATGACGCAGCTGCTCGCCACCGAGCGCGGCCTCACCGTCGACACCACCGAATTCGACAAGTTGATGGAGCAGCAGCGCGAACGCGCCCGCGCCGCCCAGAAAAAAGAAATCGTCGTCGCCGCCACCGAGGGCGAAACCGCCGATCTCAAGCCGACCACGTTCCTCGGCTACACGCTCACGCGCACGACCACCGCCGGTCCCGCGACCCTCCTCGACGTCGTTCAATCCGACAAAGACACCTTCCTCGTCTTCGACCAAACCCCCTTCTACGCCGAAATGGGCGGCCAGGCCGGCGACACCGGCACCGCCCTCATCGAGGGCCACCTTATCCACATTGTGGATACGGTGAAGGACAAATCCGGCCGCCACCTCCATCGCGTCGGTTCGGAAACTCCAAACTCCAAACCCCAAACTCCAAACTTCACCGTCGGAGCGACCGCCGAACTCGCCGTCGATGCCGCCCGCCGCCGCGCCATCAACCGCCATCACTCCGCCGCGCACCTCATCCACTGGGCCCTCCGCAAGGTCCTCGGCACCCACGTCCGCCAGGCCGGCACCTCGAAAACGCCCGAGCGCATGCGTTTCGACTTCTCGCATTTCGAGGCGATGACGCCCGCGCAACTCCGCGAGGTCGAACACCTCGTCAACGAGAAGGTCATCGATAACGCCCCGATCTCCGCCTACGAAACCGAGTTCGACAAAAAACCCGAAGGCACCCTCGCCTTCTTCGGCGACAAATATGGCCGCATCGTCCGCGTCGTCGACATCGGCGGCTACAGCCGCGAGCTCTGCGGCGGCACGCACGTCACTACCACCGGCGAAATCGGCGTCATCAAGATCGTCGCCGAAATGGCCATCGCCGCCGGCACCCGCCGCATCGAAGCCGTCGCCGGCCAGGCCGCGCTCGATTTCATCGAAACCCGTGAAAACGCCCTCCGCGCGGTCAGCGCTCACCTCAACGCCGGCTCACAAGACGTCGTCTCCAAACTCGAATCGCTCCTCGCCCATCAAAAGGAAATCGAGAAAAAGCTGAAAGCCCACGAGCAGCGCGCCGCCGCGAATCTCGCTTCCGACCTCGCCGAAAAAGCGACCTCCCGCGACGCCCTCAAATTCGTCACCGCCGTCGTCGAGGTCTCCGATCAGGAAGCGCTCCGCTCCCTCGGCTCGCAGGTCCTCCACAAACTCGGCGAAGGCGTCGTCACGCTCGGCGCCGCCCTCGGCGACCGCGCCAGCCTCGTCGTTTACTGCTCGCCCGCCGCGATCAAGGCCGGCCACCAAGCCGGCAAAATCGTCGGCGAACTCAGCGCCAAAATCGGCGGCAAAGGCGGCGGCAAACCCGACTTCGCCATGGGCGGCGGCAAAGACCCCGCCAAACTCGCCGACGTTTTGCGCGCCTGACGCGCGAAAACGAAGCTCCAAGATCCAAGCACCAAGCTCCAGAGAACCTCCAATTTCCAAACACCCATCCACGCGACGTTCGACGCCTGGAGCTTGGAGCTTGAGATTTGAACATTCCCTGGAGCTTGGATCTTGGTCCTTGGATCTTCTAGCGGCGCTCCGTGCCGCCAGCCTGCGCCACTAGTCCATCCGCAGCGCCGCTAGCGGATCGATCTTCGCCGCCCGTCGCGCCGGCAACCAACTCGCCACCACCGCGACCGCGATCAGCAACAACGCGCCCGCCGCATACACCACCGGCTCCGTCGGCTTAACCTGAAACAGCAAACTTTCCATCGTCCGGCTCAACAGCCACGCGCCCACCAGTCCTACCCCAAGCCCGATCCCCGCTTTCCACATTCCTTGCTTCAGCACCATCGCGACGAGTTGCTCGCGCGTCGCCCCGATCGCGCCGCGAATCCCAATCTCCCGCGTCCGCTGCGAAACATCATACGCCAGCACGCCGTAAATCCCAAGCGCCGCCAGAAACAGCGCCATCCCCGCAAACGCCGCCACGAGCAGCATCACCGCGCGGCGATTGTCGAACGACCCGCTCACCGCCGACTCCATCGTCGCCGTATCGAATAAAGAGATACCAGGATCGATCTCCCGCGCCTTCGCCCGCATCATCGCCGCCGTGTCCGGCAGCGATCGTTCGCTGCGCACATACAATCCGAATCCGCCCGGCCGCCCCTGCAGCATCTGATAAACAAACGGATTCCCCGTCCGATCCTCCACGCCGTTGTGCGGCACATTCGCGACCACGCCGATAATCTCCGGCCACTCCTCCGCCTTCTCCGGCCGCGGTCCAAACGTAAATCTCCCTCCCACCGCCGACCGACCCGGGAAAAACTTCCGCGCGAAATCCTCGTCCACCACAAACCGCGGCACTTTCGCCTCGGTGTCCGCTTCCTCGAAGAAACGTCCTTCCACCAGCCGCAACCCCATCGTCGCAAGATAGTCTGGCGTCACCGCCACCCGATACGCCCCCGGCTGCGGCGATCCTTCCGGTAAAGGATCGTTCTCCAACGTGAGCGCATTGATCGGCAACCCGCCGCGAAAGGGCGTCGAATAAGAAATCGCCGCCGCCGACACACCCGGAATCTCCTTCATCCCGCGCACCATCCGTTCGCGCAGCGATTTCGCCGCCTCGTCACTTCCTCGATGCACTGCCGGCAACGACACCGCCGCGCCCACCACGCCGCGCAAATCCATTCCTCGATCGACGTTCAGCGCCCGCTCGAAACTGTGAATCAACAACCCCGCGCCCGTCAGCAGCATCAACGCCACCGCAAACTGCGTCACGACGAGCGCGCCGCTCAGCGCCCGCACGCCGCGTCCCGCCGACGCCGCGCGCGTCCCGCCCTGGATCACCTTCGTCAAATTCGTCCGCCACACGTGCCCGATCGGTATCAACCCGATCAATACGCCCACGCCCGCCGTCAGCACCACGGCAAATGCCAGCACGCGCCCATCCAGCGTCACCGGCAGCGCCTGCGGCAGCATCTGCTGCACATGATGATTCATTCCTTTCAACGCCGCCCAAGCCAGCCCCACTCCCAACACCGCTCCCAGCCCGGTCAGCACCAGGCTCTCCACCAACAACTGCCGCGCAATCCTCCCGCGTCCGGCTCCCAGCGCCACGCGAATCGCCAGCTCTCCCTGTCGCGCATTTGCCCGCACGAGCAGCAGGTTCGCGACATTCACACATCCGATCAGCAGCACGAACGCCACTCCGCCTTGCAACAACAGCAGCGTCGGCCTCACCGGCTCCACCCGCTGCGCCTGCACGCTCCCTACATTCATCGTGATCCCCGAACGCTCGATAAACTGCCGCGCCGGCGGCGGCGAAGCCTCATAATACCTCCGCTCCATCGCTTTCGCCTCCGCGTCCGCGGCCGCAATCGTCACACCCGGCTTCAATCGCCCGAACATCTGCACGTTCAGCCCGTAACGCATCTGCGGATTCTCCACCTGCGGCGGCCACGACAGGGGCACGATGAACTTCACCCGCGCATCCATCCCCTCCAACGCCCGCGACGCCACGCCGATGATGCGATAGGTCTCACCATCGATCCGCAGCGTCTTCTCCAACACGTCCGCGTCCCACCCAAATTTGGATTCCCAAAACGATCGCGTCAGCACCACCACCTTGTCTTCGCCTTGCCGGTTCTGCTCCTTCGTGAAGAAACTCCCGAGCACCGGCTGCACGCGCAATATCTCGAATATCTCCGCCGTCGCCCGCGCCCCGCCGACCCGATCGATCGCGCCATCCTCACCCATCTGCCCATCGAAGTGCGTCCACAACGCCAGCGTTTCGTAGCTCGTCGCGTTCTTCGAATAGTCGAGATACATCACCACGTTCGCCGGCATCCGGTTCAGCCCCGCCTTCACGGCCGACGCATATAGCTCCACGATCCGATCCGGTTCGTGAAACGGCAGCGGTTTCAACATCAGCGCATACACCATCGAAAAGATCGCCGTCGTCGTTCCGATGCAGAGCGCCAGCGTCGCCAGCGTCACCGCGGACAAGCCTTTGCTCTTCCTCAACTGCCGGAACGCGTCACGAAGATCCGAATACAGACCCGAAACGAATGAAGTGCTCATGGGGCGGGGTAAGAACCCTCCAGTAACCCAAAGGTTACAAAGCTCCAAGAACCAAGCTCCAGAGAAGCCCCCAAGCTCCACCCCAAATACTACGCACCCTTGGTGTTTTGAAAACTGGAGCTTCTCTGGATCTTGGATCTTGGATCTTGGATCTTGGATCTTCCGCCGCCTCCCGGCGGCGGTCATCCCACCCACCGCTCCATCACGCGCACCATCTCCGCCATCCGCAGCGGCTTGCTGAGATAATCGTTCATCCCGACTTTCATGCAGCGGGTCTTGTCGTCCGCCGTCGCATTCGCCGTCGTCGCCACGATCGGCGTGCGCGAGTCCAATCGCCGAATCTCCAGCGTCGCATTCCAGCCGTCCATCTCCGGCATCAGGCAATCCATGAAAATGATGTCGTGACTGCTCAACCGCGTCTTCGCCACCGCCTCCGCCCCGTTCTCCGCAAACTCCACCTCGCAACCGAGCTTCTTCAACATCCCTCCCATCACCACGCGATTCACGTTGTTGTCCTCCGCGACCAACACCCGCAGGCCTTTCCGCGAAAGCCTCACCGTCTCCCGCGCCTGCACGATGTCCCTCTGGACACCTCTCGTCTCGCGAAACGCTTCCAGCAGTTGTTCGCCCTGCAGCACCGGCTTCACCACCATCGCCGAATACTCCGGCGGAAACAGCGTTTCCGTATCCGCATGTCGATTCGGCGGCGCGAGCAGGATGAACTTCACGTCCTGCAGTTCCGGCATCCTCCGCGCCGTCTTCACCCAGTCATCCGCGCCCGGCAGCGCGCACGAATGATCCACCAGCACGAAATCGAACGGCTTCTCGCCCGCCGCCCCACGCAATCTCTCCAACGCCTCCGCTCCGCTGCCCACCGTCGTCGCCTCCATCCGGACCATTCTCAACAGCCCTTGCAACGCCACCGCCGCCACCGGCAAATCGTCGACAATCAACACCGATCCCGCCGGCGCCTCGGCCGTCGCCGCGACCGGCACGTCGTCCACTTGCATCGGCAGCGTGAACCAAAAAAGCGACCCCTGCCCAGGTTTGCTCTCCACGCCAATCTGCCCGCCCATCAACTCCACCAGCCGCTTGCTGATCGCCAGCCCAAGCCCCGTTCCGCCAAAGCGCCGCGTCGTCGACGCATCCGCCTGCGTGAACTTTTCAAACAACCGCACCCGCGTCTCCGCCGCAATCCCCATGCCCGTATCGATCACATTGAACCGCACCCATACGCGCGGCGCGATAGCCGGATCGAGTTCACGGGTGACGCGCACCAGCACATGGCCCTGGCTCGTGAACTTCACCGCATTCGACACAAGATTGAGCAACACCTGCCGCAACCGCGCCGGATCGCCGTGCACGCCGGGCGTCACGTCCGGCGAAAAATCCAACACCAACTCCAGTTTCTTCTCCCCCACTCGCGTCGCCGCGATCTTCAACACGTCCACCACCGGCTGCCTCAGATCGAACAGCGTGTGATCGAGCAGCACCTTGCCTTCCTCGATTTTCGAGAAATCGAGGATGTCGTTCACGATCGCCAGGAGCGCCTCGGCCGATGTCCGCACCGTCGTCATGTATTCGCGCTGCTGCGCGTTCAACGGCGTCTCCAACATCAACTCCGCCGACCCAATCACGCCGTTCAAGGGCGTGCGGATCTCATGACTCATCGTCGCCAGAAAATCCGTCTTCGCCCGATTCGCCGAGTCCGCGATCTGCCTCGCCTCCCGCGCCTGCGCCGACGCCAATTTTTCCAACTCCAGTTGCCGCGCCTGCTCGAGCTGCGCCCGATCCCGCTCCAACGCCCGCCGGTGCACCATCCAAAACACCGCCGCGCCAATTCCCGCCACCACCATCCCGCCCAAAAGCCAGAGCCAGGGCTCCGCATCCGCACCTTCGATCGGCGTCGGCTCGTGCGCACGTAAAACGTTCGCCGTCAGGAGACCTAACAGCGACGGAAGAGCGGGAGACCACCGTCGAACGGGCATGAAGCGCACGTCCGGGTGTCTAGCCGATGCCAAACCAAATGCAAGGGATGTTCATCCCAACGAGAGTTCACTTCCCCAGCCTCGCCTCCCGTCTCTGAGCGATCGCCAGCGAAATCCAAAACGCCGCCGCCAGCACCAACGCCGCCGGCAGGATCAACACCGCTTTCCGCAAGCTGCCCGTGAGATCCGAAATCCACCCCACCAAACCCGGCGACCACAAATCCCCAAACGCATGAATCGCGAAAATCGATCCCGCCATCGCTTTCGCCCGCAAATGCACCGGCACCGTCTCCAAAATCAACGTGTTCAACGGCCCCGTCGGCAAAAACAGAAACAACATCGCCCCCGCCAACGCCATCCGCGCCACCGCCGGATCGGGAATCAAAAAAGCCGCAAACGACACCGGCACCGCGCACACCGAGCTCAACGCCAGCAGCGACGAATACCCCGCGCCACTCCGCCGCTGCCACGCACTCGCCGCCAACCCTCCGCCCAGGGTCGCCACCAATCCCATCCCCACCAACGACAGCCCGAAAAACCGCCCCGCCGCCTCCAACTCCATCCCGTGCTCCCGATAAAGAAAGGTCGGTGCCCACTGCGCAAATCCGCCCATCGCGAAGGTCTGCGCGATGTAGCCCGCCACCACCCAGCGATAAGGCTTCGACTGCAACAGCGGCAAAAACGCCCGCAGCCCAAAGCCCACTCGCGTCTCCGCCTCCGCCGCCGACTTCTCCCGCGGCGGCTCTTTCAGCCAGATCAACACAAACGCCAGCAACAACCCCGGATAACCCGCCCACAAAAACGCCGCCCGCCACCCATATCTCGCCGCCAACGCACTTCCAATGATGTAGCCGAGCGCCGACCCCACCGGTATCGCGAGATAGAAGATCGAGATCGCCGTATTCCGCCGCGGCCCGCGAAACAGATCCGCAATCCAACTCGGACTAATCGTCCCAAAACTCGCTTCGCCAAAACCGACCAGCACCCGAAAGAAAATCAGCGCCCAATACGAGCTCGTGTGACCCGACATCAACGTGCCCAAGCTCCACACAAACACCCCGCCGCCAATCAACCACCGCCGGCTCAACTTGTCCCCGAGATATCCAAAAATTGGAGACGTCAAAAAGTAGCCCCACATGAACGCGCTCAACAGCCAGCCCGCATCGCGGTCCGACAGCATCAACTCCTCCTTCACCGGCGTCAGCACCGCCGCCAACAACTGCCGGTCCAGGTAGTCCAGCAGGTTCAGCCCGGTCAGCACGATCAACGACCCTACCGGCCAATAGCGTTTGTTCTCGTTCACGCCCCGCCAGCAAACCCGCTGCGCCGCCCGTGCAAAGCCCCAATCGCGTCACCCGCCTCCGGTGGAACCCGGCGTCCCCGCCGGATTTTCCGCCGCTCAGAACCGGAACGTCATGCCCGCGCGGATACCCTGCAACTTGCTGAGATCCACCCGCGAAATATACCGCGAGGTCCCGTCGTCGCTCACGACTTTCTGCTCGTAGTCGCCGCTGTTCTGATAAACCGCACCGACATAAAGCCCCGCGTTATCCGTGAACGAATACTGCAGATTCGCATCCACGTAGAAGCCGGGCGTGATGTAACTCGACGTGTCCGTGATGAACAACGACAGGGCGTCGCCCGTTTCCGGCGAAAAGGTCTGCGTCACTTCATAGCTCGAACCGGCATACACGATCACCGCGCCAACGCTGAGCGTCGCGCTAAACCGCTCCGTGATCGGATACTGCAACACCGGTCCCGCACGGAAAGTCATGAACGCCCCGCGCAACCGCCAGTGATTCTCGAAGTCCGCCGAGGTCGATGTCGAAGAGGTCTGCCGGTCCACCGGCCGATAGCGCAACAACACCGACGTATCAACCGTGCCCGTGGTCTGCGGTGCCACGTAAGGCGCTTTCGGCGCCGCCTGTCCGTCGAGCGAATAATAATCCGTCGTGCGATCCACCGTCGCCGTCACGGTCGAACGCGTCGACGAGAGGATCTGATTGATGCTCATCCCCGCCACCACACCCCACTTCAAACGCGAGTTGAACAGCGTTCCAATATCGCGATCCAACGACAGCTCGATGCCATACGTCGCACCCGGATCCTTGTCGCGAAAACCCGTATCCGTCACCGTCGCCTTGTAGCTGTTCATCATGATGTAGCCTTCGTTCGCCGCCTGCTCATCATTCAGAAAACTCCAGTTGTTCGTCTTTCCATCCGGCGTGATCGGCACCTGCACACCCGAGGGATCCGTCATCGTCCGCTGATCGCGAAACACATAACCGTCGTGATACCCGCGCTCCGCGTCCTCGGTCAGATCCTTGTCCAGATTCAAGCTCCGCGACTGCAACACGCCCGCCCCGCCAAACTCGGTTCCCACCCCCGTCAACACGCGAAACCCGAGCCGCACCGCCTGCTTCGGCGTATAGACCACGAGATCGTCCTCCACGACCGGCACATAATCGTCGATATTCGGATCCTCGATACGCTGGCCCAAAGCCACACCGCTGAAGACGAGAAACACGCACGATGCGCGACGCAGGAAATTCATAGAGGAAGGGGAGGCGAGTGTTGGACGGGCTTCCCGTCCGAAGGTTTCCGGAAAGATTCGAGAGCGGCTCCGTCGCAGTCAACGAGAGATTCGCCGACCGCCTGCACCATTGACATCGCCCGCCCTCCAACCGTGAAACTGCCCGTTTTTGCCCGTCGTGAACAAAGAATCCCTTCGCCAACAAATCCTGCAGCAGCTTCGCACCGAACATGAGTTGCAGGTTCGCGCCGCACAAATTTCCCGCGACGAAGCCATCGACGAGGAAAGCCGCCCCGAAAACAAATACGACATGCACAGCCAGGAGGCCGCCTATCTCGCCGAGGGCCAGGCCCGCCTCGCCGCCGAGATCGCCACCAGCATCGAACTCTACGCGTCCCTCTCGCTGCCCGCCTTCACCGCCGATTCCGCCATCGCCGTCGGAGCCCTCATCGAAGTCGAATCCGGCAAAACCAAATCCTGGTATTTCCTCGGCCCTCGCGCGGGCGGACTCGAACTTCAACTCGAAGGTCACACCGTCCTCGTCCTCACCCCGCAATCGCCGCTCGGCCGCACTTTCCTCGGCAAACGCATCGGCGACCCCATCGCCCTCCCCGGCCGCAAAGACCCCGCCCGCATCTCACACTTCTTATAATCCAACTCCCATGGAGGCGCGGTGCCCCCACCGCGCAGCCCTCCCGCCTCGCCGCTCACGCCTCCAAACTAAACACCACCGGCACCGCCATCCGAAACCGCACCGGCACACCCTGCCGCGTCCCAGGTTCGAACCGCCACTTCTCCACCGCCCGCAAGGTCGGCGCTTCAAATCTCGCATCCGTCGATCGCACCACACGCGGCCGCAACACCCGCCCCGCTTCGTCCACGACGAACTCCACCACCACCTCGCCCGTCAGCCCCGTTCCGCGCGCCTCGTTCGGATACATCGGCGCCACACGCACTTTCGTCCGCGGCGTCTTGTCCAACACCCCCGCGGTCAACACCGGCACGCCGTCCCAATTCTCCGCGCCCATTGGATCGCCCCGTTCGCCCGGCACGATTCGCGTCCCATCGATCTTCACCGGCGACCGCGGCTCCCGCGGCGGCAGCTCGAACACCGCCCGCTCCGTCGCAATAAACTCGTCCGCCGTCGGCCTACCCGCGTCCGGATTCCCTTTCGGCGCCGCCGCACCGGTCGCAAACACCTCCACCTCCTCCGGCGGCTCTTTCGGCAAAACAAAAACCACCTCATCCACCACTCCCGCCGGCGGCGGCTCCACTCGCGGCGTTTTTTCCCAATCCAAACAGATCAGTCCGGCGTGAAACGCCGACGAGACCACGACCGGCCAGGTGAATCGATTTAACATGATGTCCTCCAGGTTGTGCGTTCACCCTATCAACGCGCCGCGCCGCCGTTTCTTTGACCACTCGCGCAGAGAATTTGATTCGACTCCGCTCTTCCGCTTTCACCGCCCGATGCGCCTCGCCGCCGCCTTCATTCTCCTCGCTCTCACGCTTCCGCTGTCCTCCGTCTTCGCGAACGATGACGCCCGCACCGCTCTCCTCGCCGCACTCCAAACCTTCCGCACCGACGGTCCGCGCGGCTGGTCCTTCACCCAAACCACCGAGAGCGGCGACCAACGCCGCGTCGAACGCTTCGATCCCGCCCAACCCGAATTCACCCGCTGGTCCCTCCTCGAACTCGACGGCCGTGCGCCGACTACCGACGAACTCCACGACTACCGCCAAAAAGTCACCCGCCGCTCCTCCGCCAACAACGCCCCGCATCTCACCAATCAGTTCGATCTCTCCACGCTCGAACTCGTCACCACCTCCGTCGATCGCACCACGTGGCGCTGCCGCCTGAAACCGTCCGAATCCGGCGACGCCACCGCCGAACACCTCACCGCCACCCTCACTTTCCACTCGCCCACCCAAACCATCGAGTCCGTCGAAATCGCCTCCACCGAACCGTTCGCCCCCACGCTGGGCGTGAAAATCACCGAGCTCAAAACCACGCTCACCTACAGCCTCCCCACCGACGACCGCCCAAGCCTGCTCCTCAAATCCACCACCCGCCTCCGCGGCCGCGCCTTCCTCCTAAAATCCCTCGACGCCGACATGTCCGTCACCTTTACCGACCACCAAAAAGCCACCCGCCGCTAGCAGATCGATGTAGGGCGGGGTCTCCCGACCCCGCCGCTCCGTGCTCACTCCGCCGTCCACTTAAAAATAAACGTGCTGTGCGGCGGCAGCTTCAACGCGATCGACTGACTATACCCGTCGCACTCGGAATCCTCCGTGTGACGCGCCCCGTCGTTCCCCAAACCCGTCCCGCCATAGAACTCGCTGTTCGTATTGATCACTTCGCGCCAAAGCCCGCGCCGCGGCACCCCAATTCGATAATCTCTCGTGGCTCCGGAGAAGTGCCCAACCACCACGAATAACGTCTTCTCCTCCCGATCCGTCCGCAGATACGCGATCACACTCGCCTCCGCATCCGTGCACGCGATCCACCGGAATCCCTGCGGATTCAGATCGTTCTGACTCAGCACCGGCTCGCTCGCATAGAGCTTATTCAAATCCCGCACGAGCAACCGCACACCTTCGTGATCGACGTAGTGGCAAAGGTGCCACTCGAGAGCGCTGTCGTAATTCCACTCATGCGACTGCGCAAACTCGCTGCCCATGAACAACAGCTTCTTCCCCGGATACCCCCACATGTGCCCATAAAGCGAACGCAGCTGCGCCGCCTTCTCCGGAATGTGCCAGGCCGACATCTTGAAGAGCATCGAACCTTTCCCGTGCACCACTTCGTCATGCGAAAACACCGTCACGAAATTCTCCGCATACTGATACAGCATGCCGAACGTCAGATCGTTCTGATGCCATTTCCGGTGAATCGGGTCCTTCGCAAAATACCGCAGCGTATCGTGCATCCACCCCATGTTCCACTTGTAGTCGAAGCCCAACCCGCCCTCGCTCGTCGGCTTCGTCACACCCGGAAACGACGTGCTCTCCTCCGCGATCATCAACGCCCCCGGATGATACCGATGCACCAGATCGTTCACTCGCTTCAGGAAATCGATCGCCTCCAGATTCTCCCGCCCACCGTAACGATTCGGAATCCACTGCCCCTCTTTCCGCGAATAATCCAAATACAGCATCGACGCCACCGCATCCACGCGCAGCCCGTCGATGTGATACCGCTCCATCCACGCGAGCGCGTTCGCGATCAGGAAACACCGCACTTCATTCCGCCCGTAATTGAAGATCAGCGTGCCCCAATCCATGTGCGCCCCCAACCGCGGATCCGCATGCTCGTAAAGATGCGAGCCGTCGAACTCCGCCAGCGCGAAACTGTCGCGCGGAAAATGCGCCGGCACCCAATCCAGAATCACGCCAATCCCGCGCTGGTGTAGATAATCCACCATCCACGCAAAATCCTCCGGCGATCCATGCCGGTGCGTCGGGGCAAAAAATCCCGTCACCTGATACCCCCACGAGCCCGTGAACGGATGCTCCGCCAACGGCATGAACTCCACGTGCGTGAATCCCATCTCCGTCACGTAATCGGCCAGCTGCACCGCCGCCTCGCGATAACTCAGCCGCCGGTTCGCATCCTCCGCATCGCGCCGCCAGGAGTTCAGATGCACCTCATAAATCGACATCGGCCGATCCACCGATCCCGCACTCGCCCGCCGTTTCTCCATCCACTCGCCGTCGTTCCACACGAACTTCGAAACATCATACACCACCGACGCATTTCCCGGCGGCGCCTCGAAATAAGTCCCATACGGATCCGTCTTCAGCCGCACATGGTCCCGCTGATCCCGCACCGCATACTTGTATAATTCCCCCTGCTCCAATCCCGGCACGAACAACTCCCACACGCCCGACGACCCGAGCGGACGCATCTGATGATAACGTCCGTCCCAATGATTGAAATTCCCCACCAGCGAAACCTGCTTCGCCGCCGGCGCCCACACCGCAAACGCCACGCCCGGCACACCGTCGATCGTCCGCACATGCGCGCCCAACTTATCGTAAGCCCGATGCTCGTTCCCTTCGTTGAACAAATATAAATCCTGATCGCTCAACGTCGGGAGAAACGAATAGGGATCGTAAAACTGCCGCAGCTCGCCCGCCGCCGTCTTCACCCGCAGTTGATAACGGAAAACCTCCGCACGCTTCGGAATGAACACTTCGAAGAGTCCCTCTTCCGCCACCAACTCCATCGGCCACTGCTCGTTCGGCGCCGGATCCACCACGAGACACGCCTCCGCCCCCCGCACCAACGCTCGCACCACCAACCCTTTCGTTTTCCCTTTCGTATGCGGATGCATCCCGAGCACCGAATGCGGCGACGTATGGCAGGCGTTAAGCAGATCCGTCCGATCTTTTTGCGAGATGATCACGGCCATAAGGAGTTACGAGTTTCGCACCCTGCCTCAACCCCCGCCCGCCGTCTAGCTTCAACCTCCAAAATATCCCCCCGAATCCCGCTACCGAACTTCACCCTGCTTCACGGCCATGAACGCACCGCAAAGTGTCACCTAATAGGTGACACTTTCCCTGCCGCCCCAAAGCTTGCTAGCCCGCAACCCCACGCCTTTCCTCCCGCCCAACGTGACCCGACGCCTGCTCGCCTTCCTCTGCCTCTGCGCCTCCGCCTTCGCCGCCGCGCCCAACGCCACCTCGATCGTCGCCGGCCGTTCCGAGACGTCCATCCGCACCGGCGAAACCATCTTCACCGATAATCCGCGCATCGACTACGGCGACATCCGCCTCACCGCCGACGAACTTCGCTTCGACCCCAAAACCCGCGTCGTCACCGCGCGCGGCAACGCCGTTCTCACCCAGGGCGCGCGTCGCCTCCTCGCCGACACCATCACTTACCACGAAGATTCCGGCACCTACGAAGTCGGCGATCTTCGCGTCGGCGAACATCCGATCTACGTCTCCGGCTCCAGCGCCACCGGCGACCGTTCCGCCCTCACCGTCAACGACGCTCGCATCACCGTCCCCGAACCCGCCTCTTTCGTCCCCACCGCCGAAGCCGACCGCGTTACATTCACTTCCGACAACCGCATCCGCACCGAGGGCGCCTCCGCCGGCATCGGCAACATCCGCCCACTCGCCCTCCCCGCCTTCTCCAGCAACCTCCGCGGCTTCCTCCTCCCCAACGCCCAAATCAACGGCGGCTATCGCCGCACGCTCGGCCTCTACGCCGAAGCGCGTCTCCAACTTCCCATTACGTCCACACTCTTCCTCGGCGGCGACCTCGGCCTCTACACCAACCGCGGCGTCATGATGGGCCCGTCCGGCACCTACGCGAGCAACACGCCCGACGACGCCGACACGTTCTACCGCGGCGATTTCCACTCCGGTTTCATCACCGATTACGGCACGCGCTACGCCGACGTCGTCGGTCGCCGGGTCCCGCGCAGCCGCGGCTTCGCCGAATGGAATCACGTCCAGCAAATCAACCCACGCCTCTCCCTCACCGCCGAGATCAACTACTGGCGCGATTCCGAGGTCCTCCGCGATTTCCGCCCCGCCGAGTTCTTCGAGATCCAACAACCCGACAACTTCGTCGAAGCCGTTTACACCGGCGACAACTACTACGTTTCCCTCTTCACCCGCCTTCAACCCAACGCCTTCCAAGTCGTCCAACAACGCCTCCCCGAGCTCCGCTTTGATCTCGTCCCCACTCCCATCGGCGAAACCGGTCTCACGCAGCGCTTCAACGCCAGCTTCGCCGCCCTCCGCGAAGACCCGCTCCCGTTCGGCCCGCTCAACCCCACGCCGGGCGCCGAGCTCCGCGCCGACCGCCTCGACGCCTATTACGCGCTCTCTCATCCGATCCGCGCCACGTCCTGGCTCACTTTCACCCCGGTCGCCGGTGGTCGCATCACGCACTACGCCAATCTCGACGGTCCTCGCAACGACTACACCCGCACGCTCGGCGAGCTCGGCTTCGACGCCGAAATGCGTGCCCACGCCGTTTACGACTACAAGAACGCCCGCTGGAAAATCGACGGCCTTCGCCACCTCGTCACCCCGCGCCTTTCCTATCGCTACATCCCCGAAGCCGAAAAAGGCGCGCGCTACATCCCACCGATCGACCGCCGCAACTTCGTCACCTACCTCCAACCGCTCGGCCTCGGCGCCATTCGCAACATCGACGAGCTCCGCGGCACCAACACGATCCGCCTCGGCCTCGACAACACGCTCCAAACCCGCGACCCGATCTACGGTTCGCGCGATCTCGTCGTCCTCAACGTCGCCAACGATTTCCGCTTCGACCGAGCCCCCGGAGAACGAAAAGTTTCCGCCATCCACAGCGAGCTCGCCATCATGCCCGCCCGCTGGCTCGAGCTCGGCGTCTATCAAAGCTTCACGCCGCAGGATTTCACCCTCCAGGAATTCAACACCGGCGTCACCCTCCGCAACGGCGACTTCTGGACCGTTCAATTCGCCAGCAACTTCCTCCGCGGCCATCTCAACGACTACCTCTTCCGCAGCACGCACCGCTTCAACGAGGTCTTCGAAGGCTTGATCCACCTCCGCTACGACGCCCGCACGCAGCGCTTCAACGAGCAGGCCTACGGCATCCGCCACAACATCGGCAACACTTGGGCCCTCGAATACGTCATCACCCTTTACGGCGGCCAGCGCCGCGAAAGCAGCTTCGGCT
Source organism: Verrucomicrobiota bacterium (assembly GCA_023426435.1). GTDB lineage: Bacteria > Verrucomicrobiota > Verrucomicrobiia > Opitutales > Opitutaceae > Opitutus. Next base: position 61,829 of record JAFAAS010000051.1, read on the forward strand.
TCAACGTCCGCGTCGACGCCCTCCGCTTCTAGCACCGCTTAACGTCCCTCTGTCATTCTGAGCGAAGCGAAGAATCCACGTATGCGCCCGCTAGCGACTCGCGCTCCTTCACAGCGGCGCGGCCCTCGCGAGCCTTCCCCATGAGCATCGCAGCCAACCAACAGCGCACGCTCCTCACCCTCCTCGCCGCCCTGCGCCCTCACTGGCGCACGGACCGCAATCTCCCCGCGCGTATCCAAAAACAGATCACATCGAACCGCGCCTTCGGCTCCCGCGACCGCCGCCTCTACCGCGAACTCATCTACACCACCCTCCGTTATCTGCCCTGGCTCGAACCTTCCCTCGACACCCACCCCGATCTCGCCACCCGCCTCATCGCCTGGCTCGCCGCCGACTCGCCCGCCACCGCAAAATTCCGCTCCGCCCTCATCTCCGACTGGCCCGCGACACCCGCCTCCGTCTCCGCCAAATCTACTTTCGTCGCTCAACAACTTAATCTTCCGTCGCCGCCCCCGCCTCCTTTCCCCGACTGGTTTCGCTCTCCCCAACACTGCCCCGCCGCCTTCGAATCCCCCCACGTCGACGCCCTCCTCGCCCGCGCCCCGCTCTGGCTCCGTCTCCAAACTTCGAATACCGCCGTCGTCCTCGACGAGTTCACCCGTCTGAATTGGCACTACGAATTCTCCCCCGTCCTCCCCACCGCGCTCCAACTTCTCGACGAAGTCGACATCACCCAAACCTCCGCGTACGCCAACGGCCTCGTCGAAATCCAGGACCTCGGCTCCCAACTTCTCCTCGAATCCGCCGCGCTTCCTCCGGGCGGTCGCTGGCTCGACGCCTGCGCCGGCGCCGGCGGCAAAACCCTTCAACTCGCCCACCTCCTCGGCCCCGCCGCCGAAATCCACGCGCACGATATCCGCCCCGCCGCCCTCGCCGAACTCTCCGCCCGCGCCCGACGCGCCCACCTGAAAAACATCCGCATTCTCCGCACCGCACCCGCCGCCGCCGATCTCTACGACGGCGTCCTCGTCGACGCCCCGTGCAGCGGCTCCGGCACCTGGCGCCGCGCCCCGCATCTCAAGTGGACCACCACGCCCGCCCAGATCGCCGACGCCGCTGCCCTTCAACAAAAACTCCTCGCCCGTTTCGCGCAAAACGTCCGCCCCGGCGGCCTCCTCCTCTGCGCCACCTGCTCCCTCAGCCGCGTCGAAAACGAATCCGTCATCTCCACCTTCCTCTCCACCCACCCCGCCTTCTCCCTCTTACCGCCCCCACCCCCCTTCGCCGCCGCTCCCACTCCCCACGGCCTCACCTTCCTCCCCGCCCTCCACAACACCGACGGCTTCTTCATCGCCCACCTCCGCCGCACGTCCTGAAAGTGTCATATAATGTATGACACTTCCGCCGCGCTCGCGCGGTCCATTTTTTCCGTTGCCGCACCCCGCTCCCGCCCAACCATCGCCCGCTACCGTGGCCGCCACCATTCCCGACTCCGAGCTCCGCATCAAACTTCGCGTTTTCGAAGGCCCGCTCGACCTGCTCCTGTTCCTCATTCGCAAGAACGAGCTCGATATCTACGACATCCCCATCGAGTCGGTGACCAGGCAATACGTCGAAACCCTCCGCACCATGCAGGAGCTCGATCTCGACGTCGCGGGCGAGTTCTTCGTCATGGCCGCCACCCTGATGGAGATCAAAAGCCGCATGCTTCTCCCCAAGGGCATGCACGCCGTCGATCCCAACTCCGACGACGAGGAAATCGACCCGCGCTGGGACCTCGTGCATCAACTTCTTCAATACAAGAAATTCAAGGAGGCCGCCGCCAAACTCAACGATCTCGCGATCGAGCGCCAGAACCTCATGGAGCGTTTCGTTTCCTCTCTCTCCGCCAGCGAGACCGAGCGTCCGCTCAAAAACGTCGATCGCATCGAGCTCTGGAACGCCTTCAACATCGTCCTCCGCCGGCTCGCCGAGAAACTCGTCGTCGGCGAAATCCACGACGAACAGATCACCGTCTCCGACCGCATGGAATACCTCCTCGAGCGCACGAAGACCGAGAAAACCTTCATCTTCTCGAATCTCTTCGAGGGCCAAGTCACCCTTCGCCAACTCGTCGCCACCTTCCTCGCCGTCCTCGAACTCACCCGGCTCAAACGCCTCCGCATCCGCCAGGACGAAGCGTTCTCCGACATCGTCTGCAGCGTCGTGGAAGAAATCCCACTTGAAAGCCCACCCAACCCCGACACGGTGACCGCGTGAGCAAAAAAAAGAAGTCGCCGAAGCCAGCGGCGGGACTCCTTGGCATTGGTCTGGACAACGACGACGGCCACAAACGCATCACCACCGGTGAGCAATTCGCCGTCGTCGGCGGCTCCGCCGAAACCCACGAGCGCATGACCGAAACCGTCGTGAAGACCTTCGAGGAGTTGAAACACCGCGGCAAACATCTCCAACACGTCGAGCCCAAGGAGCTCGCCGAAATCATTCACCGCTCCACCCCCCGTTGATCCTCACGCGCGGCATTTGCGTCCCGCGCGTTTACCGATTCTTTCCGCCTTCAACCATCAAAACCATGTCCGAAAAGATCGCTCAGCTCACCACCGATAGCTTCAAGACCACCGTCACCTCCTCCGCGACGCCCGTGCTCGTCGATTTCTGGGCACCGTGGTGCGGCCCCTGCAAAGCGATCGCGCCGATCCTCGAAGAGCTCGCCACCGAGCTCGACGGCAAGCTCACCATCGCGAAGGTCAACATCGACGACCACGGCGAGGTCGCGACCGAATACGGCATCCGCGCGATCCCGACCATGCTCCTCTTCAAAGGCGGCCAGGTCGTCGAACAACTCGTCGGCATGATGCCCAAGGCCGCCCTCAAGGCCAAGCTCGCCGCCCACGTCTGATCCCCGGTCAACTCTCTCCTCATCCCAGCCGCACCCTCCCGGTGCGGCTTTTTTTTGTCCCTACATCACCACACCCGCCGCGAACAAAATCGCATACCCCGCCAACAACTTTCCCGTATCTCCCAGCAGTTCGATCAACTCCCCCGCCGTGCGCGCCTCGCGCAATCTTCGCACCTGTCCCCACGCCATCGGCAACACCAGCCACGGCAACATCCGCCACGCATTTCCTTCGCGCACCGCAAACACCGCCGGCACCGCCAACGCGATCGCGATCGAAATCCCATGCTGCCACCGCGCCGCGCGCCGCCCCCACTTCACCACCAGCGTCCGCTTCCCGGCCGCCGCATCCGTCTCCACGTCGCGATAATTGTTCACCACCAAAATATTCGCCGCGAGCAAGCCCACCGCCGTCCCCGCCACCAGCGCCTCTCCCGTCCACGCTCCCGCCTGCACGAAGTAAGTCGCCCCAACCGCCACCAGCCCGAAAAACAAAAACACGAACACGTCTCCAAGTCCGTGATACGCCAGCGGAAACGGCCCGCCCGTATACGCGATGCCACACCCGATGCTCGCCACGCCGATCGCCAGCAGCCACGGCCCGCCCCACCACAACAGCCCGCACCCACACACAAACGCCGCCGCAAACACACCCCACATCGCCGCTTTCATCGTCGCCGGCGCGATCAACCCCGCCGCCACCGCCCGCCTCGGCCCCACGCGCGCCGCCGTATCCGCGCCTTTCACAAAATCATAATAGTCGTTCGCAAAGTTCGTCCCGATTTGCACGAGCAGCGCAAATCCCAGGCAAAGCCCCGCCGCCACCGACTCGAACACCTCATCCCGCCACGCCAGCGCCGAGCCCACCACCACCGGCGCAATCGCCGCCGGTAAAGTCCGCGGCCGCGCCGCACTCCACCACACCTGCAAGTTCGCCGCCATCACGTCTTCACGCGTTTCGTGAACATCCCCAGCCTCCGCCGGCTCAGCAGACTCATCGCCACCGGCAAAAACATCAACGCCGCCACCACAAAGGGCAGCCGCGAACCCACCCCGTGAAACACCACGCCAAAGATCAGCACCAGCAACGCCTGGATGCTCAACAGCGCCCCCGGCCCGGGCAACACGCGATGAATCGACCACGCGAGTCCCATCGCCCCCAACGCCGGATACAATCCGCACACCCCGAGCGACAACCCCGACAAATAGAAAATCGGCGCATACAGACTGATGCGATGCTCATAGCGCAGGGTCTGCACCATCACCGCGATGAGCAGCACCCCCGCCTGCACCAGCCCCACGAGCTGGGTCGCCTCGATCATATCCGCTTCCACTGCCGCATTCGCGACTCCCGGCCAGGTCCCCAGCAACACCGCGCCGCCCAACGCCGCTCGCGCGAAATCGATGTAATTGCGCGGCTTCAGGATCTCCACCCGCAAACTCACCCGCGCATCCGTCGGGTCCGAACCTTTCGCCAAGATCGCCTCCCGCATCCGCCGGCGTCCCGACCGCCCCGACCTCCTGCGGCCACGCCCGAAACGCAACACCTGACGCGGCAACCACAACAACAGCAACGCCGGAAGAAATTGAAGCCAGTGGATGGTCACGCCTGCGCGGCATCGAAGATCGCCGCCGATCCCCTGTCAAAAGCTTCGTCTCTCCGTCCGTTCAGCGAATTTCAAATCCGCTGAACTGCGCCTCGCGCATCTGCCCGCCGCGTTCCGTTTTCCGCACATACCCGTGCATCCGCTCCTCCACCGCCGACACAAACGCCTCCACCTCCGCCGGCTTTCCTTCCACTTCGATCTGCACCCGCCCGTCCAACAGATTCTTCACATAGCCCGCGACTTCGAACTCCCGCGCCACTTGCATCGTCGTGTAGCGAAAGCCCACGCCTTGCACATGCCCCGAGAAATAAACGGTTTCGTGCCGCACCAATGCCATGGTTCGGAATCCAGCATCGCTCCCGATCCGCTTCAACCCGCAAAACGAATTCGTCGCGCCGCGACACGCGTCAGGGTTTTGACGATGCTTGGACAGGTTTTGATTTGCGTTTCCCCACCCCCGGGCCTTCGTTTCGGCCTACCGAATGAGCAATTTCGATTCTGACGGAGGTCAGGAAAACGAGTGGGAAGATCGCGGCGACCTGGCTTGGAACGAGTTCGATTGGGAGCGTTACCTCCGTGAACAGGACGAAGCGGTGCATCGCTATCTCGGATTCTACGAGGCCTGCAAAAACAGCACCGATCGCATCGACGATGTCGCCGAGTTGATGAACTGGGGCTCCAGCAACCAGAACGACGACAACGATTCCGACGACGACGATGACGAGGAGTCTGAAGACTTCGCCGAAGGCAGCGATGTCTATACGCTCCACAAAAACCCCATCTTCGTCTCCACCAAGGCGCTTTATCTCAGCCTCTCGCGCCAGTGGGAATTCGCCGCCGGCGACCACGCCAAAGTCCCCCAGCCGCTCGCCCTTGCCCTTCTCTCCTCGCTGCACCGCGGCGAAGAGCAGGCCGTGCAGGCAATCCACGCGCTCGATTTCGGCGACTACGCGATGGCCATCAGCCTCTTCAAACGCGCCCTCAGCGCCTTGAACGGCACGTTCGCCCTCCTCAACGAATCTTCCGCCGTCTCGCACCGCACCGTCGCCGCCTATCGCGAAAGCGCCCTCCCGCGCCTTTTCGATCTCCGCGAAATCTGGCTGCGCGTCGTGCACGAGTGCCGCGAAGAGCTCGAGCGTCCCATCGACGGCGAAAGCTAATCTCGCGCAGAAATCCGCCTTGCACTTTCGCGAGGCGGCGTTTGCCTCGCCGAACTCCTATTTTGGAGGGGTGGCCGAGTGGTCTAAGGCAGTTCTTTGCTAAAGAACCGTAGTGGCAAAACCGCTACCGGAGGTTCGAATCCTCTCCCCTCCGCCAGTTTAAATGAAAAACCCGCGCTCTCAGCGCGGGTTTTTCGTTTTCCAAAACTCAATACCGATAGTGATCCGGCTTGTAAGGTCCCTCGACCGGCACGCCGAGATACTCCGCCTGGTCCTTCGTCAGCGTCGTCAGCTTCGCGCCAATCTTTTCCAGGTGCAGCCGCGCCACTTCCTCATCGAGGTGCTTCGGCAACCGATACACCCCGATCGCATACGTATCCTTGTTCTTCCAAAGATCGATTTGCGCCAGAGTCTGATTCGTAAAGCTGTTCGACATCACGAACGAGGGATGCCCCGTCGCGCAGCCGAGATTCACCAGCCGGCCTTCCGCCAGCAGGTAAATGCTCTTCCCGTTCGGAAAGGTATACAGGTCGTATTGCGGCTTCACATTCGTCCGCTTCGCGTCCGAACCATTCAGCCGGTCAACTTGGATCTCGTTGTCGAAGTGGCCGATGTTGCAGACGATCGCCTGGTCTTTCATCCCGCGCATATGCTCCAGCGTGATGATGTCCTTGTTGCCGGTCGTCGTCACATAGATGTCCGCCACGCCGAGCGTGCTTTCGACGGTGTTCACCTCGAAGCCTTCCATCGCCGCCTGCAACGCATTGATCGGATCGACTTCCGTCACGATCACGCGCGCGCCGAAACCTTTCAGCGAATGCGCCGAGCCTTTGCCCACGTCGCCATAACCGCACACGCACGCCACCTTGCCCGCAATCATCACATCGGTCGCGCGCTTCAAACCATCCGCGAGCGACTCGCGACAACCATAGAGATTGTCGAATTTCGACTTCGTCACCGAGTCGTTCACGTTGATCGCCGGCACGCGCAGCTTGCCCTTCTCGAGCATCTGATAAAGCCGGTGCACGCCCGTCGTCGTCTCCTCCGACACGCCGCGCCACTCCTTCGCGAGCGTCGTCCAGCGCAACGGATCCTGCGCATGGACTTTCTTGAGCAGGTTCTTGATCACCTGCTCTTCGTGCGACGCCGACGGCGTATTCACCCAGTCGCTACCTTCCTCGAGCTCGCAGCCTTTGTGAAGCAACAGCGTCACGTCGCCGCCATCGTCGACGACGAGTTGCGGGCCTTTGCCATTCGGAAACGAGATCGCGTGAAACGTCAGATCCCAATACTCCTCGAGCGTCTCCCCTTTCCACGCGAACACCGGCACGCCCGCTTTCGCAATCGCCGCCGCCGCATGGTCCTGCGTCGAGAAAATGTTGCACGACGCCCAACGCACGTCCGCGCCCAGCTCGGTCAGCGTCTCGATCAACACCGCCGTCTGAATCGTCATGTGCAACGATCCCGTGATGCGCACGCCGTTCAGCGGCTTCGACGGACCGAACTTTTTGCGCACGGCCATCAGGCCCGGCATTTCATGTTCGGCGATTGCGATTTCTTTGCGCCCCCATTCGGCGAGCGAGATGTCTTTGACGAGATAGTTCGGCGCCTTGTCGGCAGTGGCGGAGGAATTCGGCATGATGTGCGGGACGTTGGTCGTTACTTGATCGCGGCACGCAATTCGGCCGCCTTGTTGGTCTTTTCCCACGGGAGCCCGGCCTTGCCGAAATGCCCGTAGTTCGTCGTCTGCCGGTAAATCGGCCGCAGCAGATTGAGCTGCGCCACGATGTCCGCCGGCTTGAAGCTGAAAACGTTCTGCACGGCCGCCGTGATCTGCTCGTCCGACACGCCGGTCTTCGCCGTGCCAAACGTGTCCACGCGCACCGACACCGGCTGCGGATGCCCGATCGCGTAGGCGAATTGGATTTCCGCGTGCGACGCGAGCCCCGCCGCCACGATGTTCTTCGCCACCCAGCGCCCCATGTATGCCGCCGAGCGATCGACCTTCGAAGGATCCTTGCCCGAGAACGCGCCGCCGCCGTGACGCCCCCAGCCGCCGTAAGTATCCACAATGATCTTACGCCCGGTCAGACCCGAATCGCCCTGCGGCCCGCCCACCACGAAACGGCCCGTCGGGTTGATCAAATACTCCGTCTTCTTGTTCAGCATCGAGGCCGGGATCACTTTCTTGATCACTTTTTCGATGAGGAACTTCTCGATCTTCGCATGCTCCACGTCCGCCGTGTGCTGCGTCGAAATCACGACGTTCACCACCTCGACCGGCTTGTCGTTCTCATAACGAATCGACACCTGCGACTTCGCGTCCGGCCGCAGCCAGTTCGCCGCGCCGCTCTTGCGGATCTTCGTCAGCTCACGACCCAAACGATGCGCGAAAATGATCGGCGTCGGCATCAACTCCGGCGTCTCGCTGCACGCATACCCAAACATGATGCCCTGATCGCCCGCGCCCTGCTCCGCCGTCTTCTTCCCCTTCGCCTTCTTGGCATCGACGCCTTGCGCAATGTCCGGCGACTGGCGCGTCAGGTAATTGTTGATGAACACCTGATCAGCGTGAAACACGTCGTCGTTATTCACATAACCGATGTCGCGAATCGCCGCGCGCACGATCGCTTCATAATTCAACTTCGCGTTCGTCGTGATTTCCCCGGCGAGAATCACCATGTTCGATTTCACCATGGTCTCGCACGCCACACGGCTGAACCGATCCTGCGCGAGACAGGCGTCGAGCACGCTGTCGGAAATCAGGTCGGCAACCTTGTCCGGATGGCCTTCGCCCACGGATTCGGAGGAAAAAACGAATGAGTTCGCCATAAGGAGGGCCGCGACATCAACACGCCCCGCCAACCCCATGCAAGTGCAATATCAACGTATTCCTATTTCGTGATGTAATTCTGATACTCCGCCTCGATTCCCGCTCTCACTGCCCGCCGTTTCGCAGCAACTGCGCCCTTGCCTGCTCCCCCGCCCATCCCAAATCTCCGCGCACTTTCCCGTGTCGACGACCCCGTCCCCGATGGAGCAGCCCCCCACCTCCGGACCCGACCTCACCGGCCGCCGGATCCTGATCGTCGACGACGATCGGCTCAACATCCGCATCCTCAGCGGCATCCTCAAAAAACAGGGCTACGTCCTGGCCGACGCCGACTCCGGCGAACGCGCCCTCGAAGTTTACCCCGAGTTCAACCCCAATCTCGTCCTCCTCGACGTGATGATGCCCGGGATCAACGGCTTCGAAACCTGCCGCGCGCTCAAACAACACTACGGCGACAACTGCGCCCCCATCGTTTTCATCACCGCCAAAAACGAATCCGAAGACGTCATCGAAGGCCTCTCCGCCGGCGGAGTCGATTACCTGCCGAAACCATTTCAAACCCGCGAAGTCGTCGCGCGCATCCGCACGCATCTGCACAGCCAGCTCCTCACCGAACAGCAAAAGCTGCTCGTCGATCAGCTCAGCAAAGCCAACGCCGCCAAAAATCGCTTCCTCGGCATGGCCGCGCACGATCTGCGCAATCCCCTCGCCTCGATCCGCGGCCTCGCCGAATTCCTCCGCGACGGCGTCGTCGGCGAGCTCACCCCCGACCAGCTCGATCTCATCAATACCATTCACGCCGCCAGCCAGTCGATGCTCACCATGGTCAACGAGCTCCTTGACGTGGCCACCATCGAAGCCGGCGAGCTCAAGCTCACCACCGAACGCCACAACCTCGCCGAACTCATCGAAAAATCCGTTTACCTCGCCAACATCGACGCCGCAAAAAAGAACACCCACATCGCCTTCCCCCCGCCTTCTCGCTCGTGCGA
>JAFAAS010000073.1 GCA_023426435.1 Verrucomicrobiota bacterium
TCCTTCTACTACCGCTCCCCACCTTCCGCTTCCGACTCGCACTCTCCCGGCCGCACCGCCATCACGCCCCTTCTTCGCGCCGGGCGACTCAAACCATGCGCATCTATGCGTATAGCTTGGAGAAGGCGAAACACCTACAGTTCCGCCACACCCGTCCGAAACACACACCTCCTCTCATGTTAGCCGCCGTCATTGTCCTGCTTCTCCTCGTCGTGCTCGTCGCGACCGAATCCGACGTCTCCCGCGACGGCCAAAACTAACGCAATGTAGGGCGGGGCCTCCCGCCCCCGCCGCGACCTTCCCCAAATCAACAGGGGCGCCCCCGCCAAAACGGAAGCGCCCCTGGTTTATTTTCTCACGTTATCTTCAGTTCGCAGCGAATCGCTCGCTCAGCGAGATCCGGACCGGCAAGACGACTTTCGTCGCGACCGCCACTCCATCCTTCTGCGCGGGCGTGAAACGCCACTTCTTCACTGCATCCGTGACCGCTCTCGCGATCGTTGCGTCCGGCGACGAGACGACCATCAAGCCGGTCGGCGTGCCTTTCGCATCCACCGTGAACGCGACGTCGACCTTGGCGCCGGCGTAATCCGGGCTGATGCTGGGGCTGACCACAGCAACAGGAACCGGAACTCCAGGAGCCTTGAGCGACGTCTCGATATAGGTTTCCTCCGGCGTCTTCGCGAAAACCGCGAGAGGCACGAAGGCTCCCATGCTGATCAGGACGGCGAGCTTACTGACTGCTTTCATGTGTGTATAAACTCCGCGCAAGGCGGAGAGTTTGTGTTCTGTCTTGGGTTGAAGCCCGCCAACCCGTCCGCATCGCTGCGGCCAAGCTCACGGGCCTTTCGACCGCCGGGCGTTCTTCACGCCCAACGGCCAAAGCGCCGTCCTGGGGCAACCCACCGGCCACGCGCAGCTCGCCCACGCACGTCCGGAAATTCTGTTCACTGCAAAGAACCGCAGCTTCCCGAAGCTGCACCTCCCTTTTAGCAAAGCCCATGCCGCCGCCACAACCGCTCCGCGGTTACGTTCCCGCAACGATTTACCCTTTCACAGCCGGCCCAAGGGAGTTTTCTCCCGCAATCCTTTCACACAAATTATCCAATCCCCGACTTGCTGCCCCACTTGAACCGTTGTTCGCTGCCCGCGTTTCTGTGATGACATCTCCTTCTGCTACCCGTCCGACGGGCTTTCTTCAGCGCGCATCGACCGCCGTTCTTCAATGGATCGACAGTGACCACACTCCCGGAGGCGCCGACAAAATGCGCGCCGAGGAAGACAAAGTAGATTGGGTGCGCTGCATCCCGTTTATCATCCTCCACGTTGGCTGCTTCGGCGTGATCTGGGTCGGCTGGAGCTGGTTCGCCGTCTGGGCCGCCGTCGCCCTCTACTTTTTGCGGATGTTCGCCGTCACCGGCATCTATCACCGCTACTTCTCGCACAAAACCTATCACACGTCCCGCGCCGGCCAGCTCTTCCTCGCCCTCTGGGGCGCCACCACCGTCCAACGCGGCGGCCTCTGGTGGGCGTATCACCACCGCCATCACCATCAACATTCCGACCACGAAGAAGACGCCCACTCGCCCCACGTTCACGGCTTCCTCTGGTCGCACATCGGCTGGATCACCAGCCGTCGCAATTTCCCCACCGACTACTCCAAGGTCAAAGACCTCGCCAAATACCCGGAGCTCGTCTGGCTCAACCGCTTCGACACCGTCGTCCCCGCCCTCTTCGCCACCGCGATCTACTTCCTCGGCGTCGCTCTCGAACGCTACGCCCCCGGCCTCGGCACCAACGGCCCGCAAATGCTCATCTGGGGCTTCTTCATCAGCACCACCGCGCTCTTCCACGGCACCGCCTGCATCAACTCGATGGCCCACCTCATGGGCAAACGCCGCTACAACACCACCGACGATTCCCGCAATAGCTTCATCCTCGCGATCATCTGCCTCGGCGAGGGCTGGCACAACAACCACCACCGCTACCAATCCTGCACCCGCAACGGTTTCTACTGGTGGGAAATCGATCCGACTTACTACGGCCTGAAACTCCTCTCCTGGACCGGACTCATCTGGGGCCTCAAACCCGTCCCCCAATCCATCCTCGACGAGGGCATGCGCGCCGAACACGCCGCCTCCGTCGCCGCCGCCCAAAAAGCCGCCGTCGTCCACGAAAATTCCCCCTTCAAGAAGGTCGTTCCCGCCGCCGCCGCCCTCGCGATGGCCACGGTCAACACGTCCAGCGCCGTCGCCCCGAAAAAAGACGACGGCCCCGCTGTCCACCGCGATGTCACCGAGCAAACCTCCCCGACTCCCGCGAAACAACAGCAGCCCAACCCGCCCGTCATCTAACGCCGGCTTTCGCCTTCATCCCCCCAGCGCCGCCTCACCCGCGGCGCTTTTTTATTTTTACCACCCACCAATGGGGGCGCGGTGCCCCCACCGCGCATTCATACATCTCCCAACTCCGCAGCGCATCAGCTCCACCGAGTCCCCATCCGGATACGTCTCCACCACTCCCTCGACCCGCGGAACCTCCTCCTTCATCCGCCCCACTCAACACCGCTCCCCCGCTCGCGCGAGCCCCTGCCATGCTCCCACCTCGCCTCCACCTCGTCCTTGCTCCCCTTCTCTTTCTCGTTCTCCCCTCCACTCGCTCCGCCACTTCCCAACCCGACCTCTCCACCCTCCTCGCCGACGCCTCCGCTGCCGAAGCCCGCTTCGATCCCGCCACCGCCCTTTCGCTCTACCGCCGCGCCCTCCTCGCCCGCCCCGACGATCCCGCCCTCCTCGAAAAAATCTCCCGCCAACTCTCCGACCTCTCCGAAGACCTCCCTTTCTCCAACACCGACGCCAAAAAGAACCTCCTCACCGAAGCCCTCTCCTTCGCCGAACGCGCCGCCGCCCTCGCCCCCAACGCCCCGAATCTCACCTCCGTCGCCGTCTGCCACGGCAAACTCGCGCTTCTCTCCGACACCCGCACCAAAATCGAACGCTCCCGCCTCGTTCGCGACTTCGCCGAACGCGCCCTCGCCGCCGACCCCCACCACGCCTACGCCCACCACGTCCTCGGCCGCTGGCACCTCGAAATCGCCACCCTCCACCCCGCGAAACGCTTCCTCGTCCGCCTCATCTACGGAGGCCTGCCCGACGCCACCACGTCCGCCGCCGTCGCCCACCTCCAACGCGCCGTCGAACTCGAACCCGGCCGCCCCGCCCACTACGTCGAACTCGGCTTCGCCCTCCGCGCCCACGACCAGCCCGCCGCCGCCCAAACCGCATTCGCGCGCGCCCTCGCCTTGTCTCCAAAATCCCACTACGACCGCCTCGCCCAGTCCCGCGCCCGCACCGCCCTCGCCCGCTGAGGCAACCAAGCCACACCGCCGCCGCCATCCGATCGAACCCGATCTTGCAGCCAATCTCCGGCCGCGACGGCCCTAAAAAACGCAGGAAACCGACGAACATTCAGGCAATTTTTGCGCCTTCTGCGCCTTTTGCGGCCACCGTCTCCTTCGAACCTCTCTACTCGCCACTCTTCCCCCGCGCCCGCTCGATCATCCGCTCTTCCGCCGCATAATACCGCCCCGCCGCATCCGGATCTCCCGCCTGCACATCCGCGACCAGCCTCCGGTAGTTCTCCACCTTCGTCCGCATCAGCTCCACCAAACGCTCGCGCTCTCCCTCCGTGTCCGTCCCTTTCGTCAGCTTCACCGCCCGCAACTCCCGCGCCCACTCTTCGTAAAACGGGATCGCTTCCTCCGTGATCCACGCGATGAACTCCGCGTGCGTCCCACCCGGCGACTGAAACGCCTTCAACGCCTCCTGCTGACGCTCGAGGATCGCACTTTCCTTCTCGATCGGCCCGCGCAACGACTCCGCCCAGGCCAGCTCCTCGCGCCAGTTGTAGTTGAATTTCGGACACGCCACTACGCCCGCCGCGATCAACCCCGCGCTCACCGCCAGCCCCGCCAACGCCCGCCGCCCGCGCAACCGCGCCCGCACCGCCAGATCCACCGGCATCGCCAGCACCGCGCCCAGCAGCAACCCGCTAAAAAACCCGCCGCCATGCGCCGCGTTGTCGATCCCGGGATGAGCCACGCCATACAACAGATTGAATCCCGCGAACCACGCCGTGCTCATCAACAGCGGCCGCAGCACGCTCCGCGGAATCGCCCGCCGCTCCCGCAACGCAAACCCACCGAGCATCCCATACACCCCGAACACCGCGCCCGACGCCCCCGCGCTCCACACGCGATCGCCGTTCCACCCGATGCTCGCGAGACTTCCCACCACGCCACACACGAAATAAGCGACCGCAAACATCCGCACTCCCAACAGCCGCTCCACCAGATGCCCGACCTGAAAAAGCGCCCACATGTTAAACAGCAGGTGCATCAATCCGTAGTGCAGAAACATGCTCGTCACGAGCCGCCACCACTCTCCGTTCGTCGTCGCCGCCCCGTTGTTGGCTCCAAATTTCCAATACACCGCCATGTCCGCCGTCTCGAACCAGCCCGCCCCCAGCAATCCCATCGCCACAAACGCCACCCCGTTCGCCGCGACGATCGCATTCGTCGGCGAGCTCCACGCCGACCGCGCTCCGGGCAACTCCCGCAGCTTCCCCGCAAAGGTTTCCGTCGCCACATACTCCGCATCGCGCACCGCCGGCAACCGGCGCAACACCGCCCACGCGTTCGCCTCATCCTCACAATAAAACACGAATTGCCCCGCCCGTTTTCCCCCGAGCTGCCGGTCGAACTCCACCCGCCGCCCCACCGCCCGCGCATTCACAATCTCCTCGAATCGCACCGTCATCTCCACCGGCACGCCCAGCATCTTTCGCTGCTTCCCCGCGAATACGCACGCCCCCGCGGCTGCGTCGATCGTCAGCACCCCGCGGCCTTTCAACGTCCGGTTGAACACCGCCTCCCCGCGCGCCTCATACGAAATCGCAAAATTCTCCGGCACCGCGTCCGTCATCTCGTTGCTTGAAATGGTCATCGCTGAAGATCGGCAAACTGCCAGCCGCCTCGCCGCTGGCAAGTGACACCCGCCTCGGAACGCTCCACCTCCGCCTCGGTCTGTCCTCGCATGCTGAAGTGGGCCCTCATCTCCGCGATCATCGCCATCGTCGCCGGTGCCTTCGGCTTCGGCTTCATCGCCGGCGCCGCCGCCGGCATCGCCAAATTCCTCTTCTTCCTCTTCCTCGCCATCTTCCTGATCCTGCTGATCTCCGCCCTCGTCGTCGGCCGCAAAGTGAAATCCGCCTTCCGCCGCGACGACTAGCCGCCCGTTCCCCGCTCTTCCGATGGAGGCGCGGCGCACCCACCGCGCAATACATTTACCCGTAGCGACAGCGTGAGCCCGCGCTCCTCGTAGCGCCAAGCACCCGCCAGTCCACCGACTTTCACGTCGCTCCTGCGCTCACATAGGTTGCCACCCGCCGTTCCACGCATTTCCTCCCCCGCGCGTGGATCCCCTCACCCACACCCTCCTCGGCGCAAGCTGCGGCTACGCCACGTTTCACTCAAAACTCGGTCGCACCGCCGCCGCAGTCGCCGCTCTCGCCGCGCTGGCGCCCGACGCCGACGTCTTCATTCGCAGCACCTCCGATCCGCTGCTCGCCGTCGAATACCACCGCCATTTCACTCACTCGCTCCTCTTCGCCCCGTTCGGCGCCGCCTTCGTCGCGTCCTTGTTTCTCCTCCATCGCGCGAATCGCGGGCGTTTCCTCCCCCTCTGGCTCTGCGCTTCACTCGCGTATTTCAGCCACTGCCTCCTCGACGCCGCCACCAGCTACGGCACCCAACTTCTCTGGCCGCTCACCCACCATCGCTTTGGTTGGGACTTCATCTCCGTCGTCGATCTCTTCGTCACGCTTCCGCTCGCGCTCGGCCTCTTCCTCACCCTCCGACACCAACGTCCCCGACCCGCTCTCGTCGCAATCGCCGTCGCACTCGCCTACATCGGCTTCGGTGCCGTGCAACACACCCGCGCCACCTCCGCGCAACACGCGCTCGCCGCCACCCGCGGCCACACCATCGAGCGCCACGAGGTCATGCCCACGCTCGCCAACAATCTCATCTGGCGCGCCCTCTACCTCCACGAGGGCCGCATCTACTCCGATCGCATTCGCGTCGGCTGGTTCTCCGCTCCCTCCATCCGCGAGGGCTGGTCGCTTCCTCTCGTCGAACTCGACAACCTCACGCCCGACGAAGCCGCCCGCAACCAGCGCAACTCCTTCCAGCGTTTCGCCTGGTTCTCCGAAAACTGGGTCGCGCGCAGCCCGACCGACGACTCCGTCCTCGGCGATATGCGCTACTCGCTCTCCGCCGAAGCCTTCGATCCGATCTGGGGCATCCGTTTTACGGATACGTCCGATCCCACCGAGGTCGTCTGGGTCAATCGCACCCGCAACCGCCAGCTTTCTCTCCAGGAGCTCTGGTCCGAAATCGCCGGCCACGATCCTCGGTTCCGCCCGCTCGCCCTCGCCACCGCTTCCCCGCCCCAACCATGAACCGTCGCGACGCCGTTCGTCTCCTCGCCACCGGACTCGCCGCCAGCGCCTGCAGCCCGCGCCTTTCCTTCGCCGCTCGCTCCGACGCCGCATCCTCCCCGCTTCTCACTCGGCGCATTCCTTCCTCCGGCGAAGAGATGCCCGCCATCGGCCTCGGCACCTGGCAGACGTTCGATGTCCGCAATTCCCCCGAATCCCTCCGCCCGCTCGAAGAGGTTCTCCGCACCTTCGCCACACTCGGCGGCCGCCTCATCGACTCCTCCCCCATGTATGGCCGCTCCGAAGAAGTCGTCGGCCTCCTCTCCGAAAAACTCTCGCTCCAAGAAAAACGCTTCGTCGCCACGAAGGTCTGGACCTCCGGCCGCCACGCCGGCGTCGAGCAGATGGAGGACTCGATGCGCAAACTCCGCGCCGATCCCGTCGACCTCATGCAGGTCCATAACCTCGTCGACGCCGACACCCACCTCGCCACGCTCCGCGACTGGAAGTCCGCCGGACGCATCCGCTATCTCGGCGTCACCCACTACACTTCCAGCGGCCAGGACGCCATCGCGCGGCTCATCGCCCGCGAGCCCGTCGACTTCATCCAAATCAACTACTCCATCGGCGAACGCGACGCCGAACACCGCCTCCTCCCGCTCGCCCGCGATCGCGGCGTCGCCGTCATCGTCAATCGTCCGTTCGCCGGCGGCTCGCTCTTCCGCCGCCTGCGCTCGCGTCCACTTCCTGGATACGCCGCCGAAATCGGCTGCACTTCCTGGGCCAGGCTCATGTTGAAATTCATTCTTTCTCACCCCGCCGTGACCTGCGCCATTCCCGCCACCTCGAAGGTCGATCATCTCCGTGACAACCTCCACGCCGCCACCGGCCCGCTCCCCGACGCCTCGCTCCGCGCTCGCATCGCCGCCGAAGCCGGCGCTTGATCCTTCCCGTCGTAATGTTTTCCGCACCGCGCTTCATATTTCTTCTCCTCCTTCTCCTCGGCTCGCTTCCCTTCAGCTCCGCACCGCTCCTGGCCGCGGCGGACTACAAATCCGTCCGCCTCTTCGGCACCGATTACGTCGACGCCCGCGACTTCGCCAAACGTTTCGGCCTCACCCCGAAATGGCTCGAACCGCAAAAAAAACTCCGGCTCCAAAGCCAGTGGACGACCATCGACTTCACCGTCCACAACGTCGACTTCTCCCTCAATAATCTTCGCCTCTTCCTCAGCGATCCCGTCGCCGCTCACCGCGGAAGTCTCTTCCTCAGCGAACGCGACATCCGCCAGCTGCTTCAGCCCATCCTCCAACCGGGATCGAAAAAACCCGTCCCGCGCATCAAGACCATCGTCCTCGACGCCGGCCACGGCGGCCGCGACCCGGGCAATCGAAACTCCCGGCTCAAACTCGAGGAAAAACAAATGACGCTCGACGTCGCCAAACGCCTCGAACGCCTTCTCACCGCCCAGGGCTACCGCGTCATCCAAACCCGCAAGACCGACCGCTTCGTCGCTTTCGACGACCGCACCGCCCTCATCCGCAAGCATCGCGCCGATCTCTTCATCAGCATTCATTTCAACGCCTTCACCAACGCCCGCGTCGCCGGCACCGAAACCTACGTCCTCACCCCGCGCGGCCAGCGCTCCAGCCCGCAAGCCGAACGCGACTCCTCTATGGCCAGGACCGCGTATCCAGGAAACAAACACGACCACTGGAACACCCTGCTCGGCTATCACGTCCACCGCCAGATGGTGCAGGCCCTCCGCCTCCCCGATCGCGGCCTCAAACGTTTTCGCTACAGCGTTCTCCGCAGCGCCGACTGCCCCGCCGTCCTCGTCGAAGCCGCCTTCCTCTCGAACGACGCCGAGGGCCGCAAGGTCGCCACGCCCGCCTACCGCCAGAAAATCGCCGCCTCCATCGCCGCCGGCGTCAAATCCCTCAGCGCCACCCTCGACCGCCACCGCTGAAACGCTCTCTCCGTTTTGCGCCTTCCGCCCCTCTTTGCGACCATCCTCCACCTTCCTCTGCGCCGCCCGCGAAAATCGAAAATCCCCCATCGAAATTCGAAAATCCCCCCGCCCCCTCACCGCCCGCAGCACTGCTTGAACTTCTTCCCGCTCCCGCACGGACACGGCTCATTCCTCCCCACCTTCCCGGCCGCTCGAACCGGCGCCGGCCCACTCCGCACCGCGCGCGCATAAAACCACTCGCCGCCTTCGCGCACGAACTCCGACTTCTCGTGCACCGCGTGCTCGCCTTCCTCATCGGCGAAATACGCCGTGAAATCCACGAAGGCCACGTCCGGCCGCGCGCCCGCCTCGTGCGCATGCACCACCAGCCGCGTCCAAGCCAGCTCCGGCGCATCCGGCTCCGGCACATACGGCCGCTTCGCCGTCTCGCGATACGTGCGATGCAGATGCTCGAAATCCCGCACCGCATGCGCCGTGAACCGCGACCGCATCACCTCCTCCGCCGTCGCCGCCTTCCGCTCCCGCTTCAACACCGGCTCGCAACACGCCGCAAACGCCCGCCCGCTTCCACATGGGCACAACGCACCCGGTTTCGAAATCGATTCAGCCGCAGGAGCCACCTTCATCCGGCCACTCTCCCGCGCGGCTTCTCCTCCGCCAATCTCAATCTTCCTCCCGGCGCGCCTCCAAACCGCGCTACTCCACCAGCCGCACCACCGCGCCCCGCTCCGCCGACTCATACATCGCCCGCACGATCGCCAACGCCTTCCTTCCTTCGTGCCCGTCGACCGCCGGCCGCCGATTCTCCCGAATCGCATCCACCAGGTCCTGGATCTGCCGCTGATGTCCGACGAAACTGATCGCATTCGGCGCACTCGCCCCCGACCCCAACGCCGCCGAATCCTTCGCCGCCCGAATTTTCTCATCCTCCGGTCGCGCCTCCCGAAACTCCCATCGCGTGATGTGATCGTCCTCGAGCGCCACCGATCCGCGTTCGCCGCACAACTCGATCCGCCGCTGCCAACCCGGCCACAACGCCGTGCTCGCCTCGATCGTTCCCAACGCGCCGTCGCCAAACTTCAACGCCGCGCACGTTGTATCCTCCGCCTCGATACCCGCATGCACCCGCCGCGTCGCCCACGCGAACACCTCCACCGGCATCCCCACCAGCCATTGCAGCAAATCGATCCCGTGAATCGCCTGCGCCATCGCCGCCCCTCCGCCATCCACCGACCAGGTCCCGCGCGTCCCGCTGTAATACTGCGCCGTCCGATGCCATTTCACCGCCACGCTCGCCATCACCATTCGTCCAAACCTTCCCGCCTCCACCGCCGCTTTCACCGTCTGCGCGCCTTCTCCAAACCTTCCCTGAAAGATCGCCGCGATCTTCACCCCCGCCGCATCCGCCGCCCGCAAAATCTCATCCGCCCGCTCCACCGTGATCTCCAACGGCTTCTCGATCACCAGATGTTTCCCCGCCGCAATCGCCGCCAGCGCAGTCTCGCGATGCACGCTCGCCGGCGTCGTCACGCAAATCACATCGATCCCCGGCCGCGCCACCAACTCTTCCACACGCCCGCACACGTCCGTCGCGCCGTGCTTCGCCGCAAACGCCCGCCCTTTTTCCGCATCCCGCGACGCCACCCCGACCAACCTCGCTCCCGTCACCCGCGCGATCGCCTGCGCATGAAACTCCGCAACCATTCCCAACCCAACAATGCCAAAACCCAGCGGCGCAGAAGATGAAGTCATAGGAAAAGTGAACGCATTGTCCTTCTGAACGCCGCCAGCGATCAACCCCGCCGCCCTCCCCCAAACTTCCTCAAATACTTCAACGCCACTTCGAACTCCTTCGGCATCGGCGCACTCAGCGTCACCGGCTCCCGCGTCGTCGGATGCTTCAACCCCAGCTCGCTCGCATGCAGCGCCAGCCGCCCAATCAACGGCCTCTCCTCGTCCCTCCCTTTATACCGCCGCTTCAACTCCGACAGCAGCAGCTTCACCTCCGGATCCCCATAAAACGGATCGTTCAAAATCGGAGCCCCTGCCGCCGCCAGGTGCACGCGGATCTGATGCGTCCGTCCCGTCAGCGGCTTGCATTCGAGAAACACGAATTTTCCAAACCGCTCCAACACCCGAAACTCCGTCACACAGTCCCGCCCGCCTCGTCCTTTGAAGACCCGCATCCGTCCCGGCTGCCGCTCATCCTCCCCCAACGCCACGTCCACCGTAAACGCATCGGGCAAGGTCCCATTCTCGTCGCGCACCGGCGCCATCACTTTCATCGCCTGATCGACCGGCAGCACCACCACCAACGCCAGATACTTCTTCTCCACCGTCTTCGCCTGGAACTGCCCGCTCAGAAAATCCAGCGCCGGTTTCGTCTTCGCACACAACAACAGCCCGCTCGTATCCGCATCGAGGCGATGCACGTTCGCCACCCCGTGCCCCATCTTCGCATGCACGAGCCCCATCAAATTTTCGCGCTTCTTGTCCCACCGATCCGGCGCAATCAACAGCCCGCTCGGCTTATCGAACGCGATCATCACGTCATCCTCATACAAAATCGGCGGCAGCGGCATGAGCCCCGCAACGTGCATGATTTCCGCCGCCAAGCGAAGCGCAGAATCCCGCAACCGACGAAGGCTCGGCCCCGCCGCGCCCCCCAGTCAAAACCCCGTCAACTCCCCCGCTCTTTTCAGAATTCCGCTTGCCGCTCCGTCTCCTCACAGCTGCCCTCGAATCCCACACCGCCCGCGATGCCGGTCCTGCCCAAAAGCTTTCATGTGCTCGGCGCGAAACTCCAATCCGCCCGCACCGCTAGGCAACTGAAGCAACCGCGTCTCGCCGTCGCCGCACAAACCCGCGCCTTCGCCTCGCTCGTCCCGCGTCTCGCCGCCACGTCCGTCGGCCGCGCCGCCGGAATCACACCCCAGCTTCCCTACGCCCAGTTTCAATCTCGCGTCCCTCTCCGCAGCTACGACCAAATCGCGCCTTTCATCGCCCGCATGCAACAGGGCGAAGCCGATGTCCTCTGGCCCGGCACGTGCACACGCTTCGCCTGCACCCCGGGCACCGACACCGGCCAACCCAAACACCTGCCCGTCACCGACGATTTTCTCGCCCATCTCCAACGCGCCAGCGCCGAAGCGATCCACTGCTACACCGCGCGCATCGGGCACTGCAGCGTGTTTCGCGGGCGTCATCTGCTCGTCGGCAGCTCCTCCGCGCTGACGCCCTTCCCGAAAACCGACACCTTTTCCGCCCACCGCGCCGAGCTCAGCGGCATCGCCACCCTCCACCTTCCCGCCTGGGTCGAACGCCACCTCTACGAGCCCGGCGCCGCCGTCGCCCAAATTCGCGAATGGTCGCCCCGCCTGGCCGCACTGGTCGAACGCACGCGTCGCGCCGACATCACCCTGCTCGCCGGCCTGCCGGAATGGCTGCTCTCCCTCTCCTCCGCGATCCGCGCAGTCGAAACCGCCGGCCACGCTCCTTTCAATCTTCGCTCCGTCTGGCCCAACCTCGAATGCGTCGTCCACAGCGGCACCCCGCTCGGTCCTTTCCAGGACGAGCTCCGCCAAGCCATCGGACCCGAACCGCACTTCCACGAGGTTTACGCCGCCACCGAATGCTTCGTCGCCGCCCAGGACACCGACGCGTCCGCCGGCCTCTGTCTGCTCGCCGACACCGGCATCTTCTTCGAATTCCTTCCGCTCGCCGACTTCTCTCCTTCGCTCCCTCCCGCCCTCGCCGCCAAAGCCGTCCCGCTCGAGGGCGTTCGCGTCGACGAAAATTACGTGCTGCTCGTCACCACCCCCGGCGGGCTTTGCCGTTACGTCCTGGGCGACGTCGTTCGTTTCACATCCACCAGCCCGCACCGGCTCATCCACGTCGGCCGCACCGAGCAATGGCTCAACACGTTCACCGAAAACTTATCCGAAAAAGACCTCACCGACGCGCTCGTCGCCGTCTGCCATCGCCACCGCTGGTCGATCACCCACTTCCACGTCGCGCCGCTCGCCGCAAATTCCCTCACCGGCCGCAACCACGGCTCTCACGAATGGTGGGTCGAATTGAAACCGCTCACGGTCGAAACCCCCACCGGCCCACTCCTCGCCGGCGAACTCGATAGCGACCTCATCGCCCGCAACCCCGACTACGCCGCCCGCCGTCGCAGCGGCGCACTCCAGGCCCCCATCGTGCGTCTCGTGATGCCCGGCTTTTTCGCCCACTGGATGCGTCATCGCCGACGCATCGGCGATCAACACAAACTTCCCCGCGCCCGCAACGACCGCACCATCGCCGACGAGCTCAGCGCAATGGCCTGCTTCAACGCCTGAAACCGCGTCCGCACACGCCGACGCTCCACGCGCGCGCTGCGACACTTGCCTTGCCGATATCGAGCCGCACGCTCCCGTCTCGGTGCCGTCGCTCCTCCACATCGCCCGCCGCCTCGTTTGCGCTTCGCTCCTGCTCGCGTTCCTCCACGGCGCAGCCGCCGCCGAGCCGCCGCAATTCGCGCAGGTCCGCACCGCCGACGCCGCTCGCATCGCCGCCACCATCGAGCGCAACCCCGCCGCGCTCGATCCACTCCTTTCCACCGATCTCGTTTACACCAACGCCGACGGCCGCGTCCAAACGAAGTCCCAATACCTCGCCGCCGTCGCCGAAAGCGACGCCCGCTATCTCGCCGTGCATCCGCGCGCGATCCAGCTTCAACTCCTCAGCCCGGCCGCCGTCGTCATGTCCGGCCTCTCTGACATCCTCGCCGAAACCCGCGGCCAGCGCGTGCGTTTCTCCCTCCGCTTTCTCGCCGTCTGGCGCGAAGAATCGGGCCACTGGAAACTCGCCGCTTACCAATCCACGCCCCTCGCGTCCTCGCCATGAATCTTCTCATCGTCTCCTCGAGCCTCAATCCCGAGAGCTACAGCCGCACCCTCGCGCGCGAAGCCGAACGCGTCCTCGTCGCCGCCGGCCGCACCGTCACGTTCCTCGACCTCCGCGACTACCCGCTCCCGCTCTGCGACGGCGACCAAGCCTACCAACACGAAAACGTCCGGCACGTGAACGCCTTCATCGCCGCCGCCGACGGCATCATCGTCGCGTCTCCAATTTACAACTACGACGTCAACGCCGCCCTCAAGAACCTCGTCGAGCTCACCGGCAAGGGCTGGGAAAACAAAATCGCCAGCTTCCTCTGCACCGCCGGCGGCTCGAGCAGCTACATGGCCGTCATGGCGCTCGCCAACAGCCTCATGCTCGATTTTCGCACCGTGATCGTCCCGCGTTTCGTTTACGCCACCGGCGCTTCCTTCACCGGCGAAACCATCGCCGATCCCAAACTCGCCGCCCGCGTCGCCGACTGCGCTCACGAGACCGCCCGCATCGCCTCCGCCCTCCGCCCCGCGTAGCCCGCACTCGCTGACGTTCCTTCTCGCTCCCGTCATGCCGCGCCCGCGCCAAAGCTCACCGCCCCTCGCGCGCGCCTTCCTCCTCTATCTCGCGTTCCTGTTCGTCTTCGCCCCGTTCGCTCCCGCGGCCGAGGTCCAACACCACGGCGTCGTATTCGAAACTTGGATTCGCAACACCTTCTTCGACCGCTACACGCCATCGAGCTACACGCAGAAATGGGACATCCCCGCCGGCGCCAACCGCCAGCAAGGCCACATTCCCGCCAATCCCAAAGCCGCCAAATACGGCTCGCCCGTCGATCTGGGCGACGCCCTCCGTCAGTTCGATATCGATGAGCCGTTCCTCCTGATCATCGGCTACTGGCAGCAACACGGCGCCGAGAAACGCTTCGTCAACATCGTCGCCCCTCGCATCGAACCCGCCCAATGGCGCGCCCTCTGGCACCCGATCACCCGCGCCGATCTCGAACGCCTCGACGCCATCATCAAAGACCGCTCGCTCTCCCCCGCCCAGGCCCGCGCCGCCGCCCGGAAAATCAAAAACGCCCCGCCTTTCACGCTCTCGCGCATCGTCGTGAACCCTAAAATCGATTCGAAGTCCCAACGCCGGCTCCAGTGCAGCCTCCGCTTCGCCGACGTCTTCACCCAGCTCACTCCCGGCGCCGACCTCGCCCCTCATCCCCGCCCCACACTCTGGGACATCGAATTCCCCAACCCCATCCCTTCCCCACCCCGCACCTTCCGCCGCTGATTTAGATCGCTGCATCCCCCCGCCCCCAAGCCAACTTGTAATACATTATATTACAACTCTCACCGCTCCACGCGCGCTCCACCTCCATCCTCCTTCACGCCGCAGCTCCGCACCTACAGCACCTACACCACCTGAGTCTGCGCCGCCGTGCCGCCAAACAATTCGCGCATCACGCTCCACGCGCGCCGCAAACCCGCCGGCTTCACTCCCCCACCAAACCCATAGGTGGTCACCAGCGTCTCCTCGTGCCCGCGATAACGCGGCGGCAGCAAAAACAACGTGTCCTCGTCGCCGTTCGTCACGCTCGAGAAAAACAATCCCTGCCCCACCGCCCGCGTCTCGCTCGTCCCCGGCACCGGCCGCACCACCACGCCGCCGATCACCCGCGGACGAAACGCAAACTCCAATCCGCCGCCTTCCGCCCGCCGCAACCGCCCATAGGTCCGCACCGGCACATCGCCCAACTTCCCCCCGGCAAACATCAGATTGTCATTGTCGCGCGGCCGAAAACGCAGCCGCCGCAACGTCGCGAAATCCCAGCAAAACACCCACCCGAAAACCGTCAGCCGAAACGCCCACCCCGCCACGCAATACGCCACGATCACCACCACCAGCGACAACCCCGCCGCCACCCAGGGCTCCAGCGTCGCCGTCACCGCCAGCAGCCCCAACAATCCCGTCCGCGCACTTTTCAACGCCGCATCGATCGCCCCCCAGGGGCTCAGCAAAATCAGCACATTGATCGCATGCGATGCCATCCAGACCACCGCAAAAATCGCGATCCCCAACGGCACCGTCACCAGGTTCAACAACCACGATCCATCAATCGCACCCACCGACAGCATCGCCAGCCCCGAGCTCGTGAAACCGCTCCCCACCGCCGCATCCGTCCCGACGAGCGATTTCGAAAACGCCGCCATGCTCACCGGAATCACCACCCCCGCCGCGATCAAACCGCTCAACTTGTTCTCGATCGTCTCCACGACATCCAGCGGCTTCTTCAATCCCGGCGGCACCACCGCGCCAAACGCATCCTTCGCCGCACACACGCCCACCACCAACAACGCCGGCAGCCAAAATTGCATCTGCGCAAACCACGGCAGCCGCGCCCGCGCCGCCGCATCGTCCGCCGAAAACCACTGATACGCCCCATACACGCCCGTCCCCAACAACGGCGAGATCGCGATCCCCGTCACCGTCGTGATCGCCGCCGCCATCTTCCCCGTCGGCGATCGATCGGCCGTCATCCGCTCCGCGTCCGCTGCGACCGCGCCAGTCGTCACGCCAAGTATCCAAAAAGCCAACACGAGCGAAAGAATGCGACGCATGACGAAACCCTACTGCTCCCGGCCGTTTTGGAAAGCCTCTCTATTTCTCCAGCGCTTCCGAACTGCTTCGCCCACCAACACCTCCGACGCTCCCCGGCCGCGCCAAACCCCGAATTGCCTTGCATTTATCGGGCCACCATGCCTCCTTGCCGCGCATCGTTAGAGAGACAGCGTTAGATGACAGTATCTGGTGAGTCGTAGGCTGAGCGTTTGGCTTAAGTGATGATTTCGAAACCCACGGTGGGAACGGACTGGCAGCAGACGATCAATCTACGAGATATCACTAATGAGTAATTCCAAACTCTACGTTGGAAATCTGTCGTTCAAAACCACCGAAGACGAGCTCCGCTCCACCTTCGGCCAGTTCGGTTCCGTGACCGACGTCTACGTTGCCATGGACAAGATGACCGGCCGCCCCCGCGGTTTCGCGTTCGTCACCATGGGCACGGCTGAAGAAGCCAAGTCCGCGGCGGAAAAGCTCAACGGCACCGACCTCGGCGGCCGTCAGCTCACCGTCAACGAAGCCCGTCCCAAGGAAGAGCGCCCGGGTGGCGGCTTCGGCGGTGGCGGCGGCGGCGGCGGTCGCGGCTTCGGCGGCGGCGGCGGCCGTGGCGGTTTCGGCGGCGGTCGCGATCGCGATCGCGGCGACCGTCGTTACTAATCCATCGTTCTAACGAAACGATTTCCAGGACGGAGCTCCTCGGGGCTCCGTCCTTTTTTGTCTCCGGTAATCACCTTCCTCCCTCGTTCATTCGGCTTTTTGTCATTCTGAGCGAAGCGAAGAATCCAGGCCCGCATCCGCGGCACACGCTCCTGTATTCCTCCCTGCGCTTGGCGCGACTTACTCATCACCAAGATGCCCTTCAAAGCTCTCAACCTCTCCGACACCATCCTCCGCGGCATCCAAGCCGCCGGCTACACCGATCCCACCCCGATCCAGCTCCGCGCCATTCCCGTCGTCCTCGGCGGCGGTGACCTCATCGGCTCCGCCCAAACCGGCACCGGCAAGACCGCCGCCTTCGCCCTCCCGATTCTCTCGCGCCTCGGCAAACACCAACCACGCCCGCGCGTCCTCGTCCTCGAACCCACCCGCGAACTCGCCGCCCAAGTCGAAACCGCCTTCCGCGACTTCGCCCGCTTCACCGATCTCCGCACCGTCGCCATCTTCGGCGGCGTCGGCTACGGCTTCCAACGCTCCGAACTCAAACTCGGCGTCGACATCCTCGTCGCCACACCCGGTCGCCTCATGGACTACCTGAAGGAGCGCACGCTCTCGCTCGATAGCATCACGACGCTCGTCCTCGACGAGGTCGATCGCATGCTCGACATGGGATTTCTCCCCGTCGTCAAAGACATCATCAACCGCTGCCCGCGCGAACGCCAAACGCTCTTCTTCTCCGCCACCGTTCCGCCCGAAATCCAAGCCGTCGCCTCCTTCGCCCTCCGCAACCCCGCCCGCGTCGAGATCGGCGTCAATCGCACGGTCAACCAATCCGTCAATCACGCGCTCTACCCCGTCGCCGCCACCCAAAAATTCGAGCTCCTCGAAGCCCTGCTCCGCAAAATCGATTTCGACAGCGTCCTCATCTTCTCCCGCACGAAACACGGCGCCGACAAAATCGCCCGCAAGCTCAAGTCGGCCAATCACAGCGTCGCCGTCCTCCACGCCAATCGCTCCCAAAACCAGCGCCTCGAGGCCCTCGCCGGCTTCAAGTCCGGCAAATACGAAATCATGGTCGCCACCGACATCGCCTCGCGCGGCATCGACGTCGCCGGCGTGTCCCACGTGATTAACTACGACGTCCCGGAAAATCCCGAGGACTACGTCCATCGTATTGGCCGCACCGGACGCGCCCAAGCCGTCGGCGACGCCTTCACGCTGGTCACGCCGGAAAACGCCTCCGACATCCGCGACATTCAACGCTTCATCGGCGCCAAGATTCCCGAACTCCGCCTCGAAGGCTTCGCCTACCAGCCGATCACCGCTCGTCCCGTTCAGGAAATTCCCAAACCCCGCGGCAGCCTCCCGGGTCGCATCCGCCACCGCGGCTCCTTCAACCGCCACCGCTCCCGTCGCTAAAAGGTAGGGCGAGCCGTCCCCGGCGAGCCGCCCACGCCACATTCGCACGCAAACCGCCCGCAGAAATGCCGGGCAAAACCGCTCCCTGTGCCATTCTGAGCAAGCAAAGCATCAGAAGCATCGCAGCCGTCCACGGCAACCGCAGCCGTCCCTCCGCATCCAAATTCCAGATACGAGATCGCCGCGGCCGCCATTCGCTCGCGTTCTCACGCCAATTGACCACGGTCGGTTTCGCCGTTATCACGCGACCGTGTTCTTCGCATCCTCCGATTACTCCTGGCTCCATGCGCTGCTCGGCGGAGCCATGATCGGCCTCGGCAGCCTCCTCGCCGCTACCGCCAGTGGAAAGATCCCGGGCATCTCCGGCATGTTCAGCCGCCTGCTTCGTCCACGCTCAGGCGACACCGCGTGGCGCATCGTCTTCTTCATCGGTCTCCTCGCCGGCACCGCGCTCGCCTTCGCCTTCGTCGATGCCAGCAACGACTACACCGCCCAAGCGCTTCCACTCACCGTGATTCTCGCCGGCGTGCTCGTCGGCTTCGGCACACGCCTCGGCGGCGGCTGCACCAGCGGTCACGGGGTATGCGGCCTGGGTCTCGGTTCCAAATCCGCGCTCGTCGCCACCGTCGCGTTTATGGCCGCCGGCATGCTCGTCGTCTTTCTCCTGCGCCACACGTCCCTCGGAGGCCTCTTCTCATGAGCGTTCGACCGTTTGTCATTCTCTTCGCCGGCGCTCTCTTCGGCTCGGGTCTCGCGATTTCCGGCATGACCAATCCCGCTCGCGTCCTCGGCTTCCTCGACGTCGCCGGCGCCTGGGATCCTTCCTTGGTTTTCGTCATGGCCGGCGCGGTCTTCACGTTCGGTCTCGGCATGCTCCTTCTGCGTGCGCGCCGCCGCGGCCACGGCTGGTTCGGCACGCAGCTTCCCGCGCGCGACCACGACCCGATCGATCGCCATCTCGTTTTCGGCGCTCTTGTTTTCGGCGCCGGTTGGGGCCTCGCCGGCTTCTGCCCGGGTCCCGCCATCGCAAACCTCGTCGCGCTCCGCTTCGACGCCTTGCTGTTCGTTCCGGCCATGGCCGTCGGCATGCTCATCGCTCGCTTCGCGTTCAACGCCGACACCTAAATCGAGCAAGCGCGCCCTCGACCTGTCGCATCCGGGCCGCTCCCGCCCGCTACCCCGCCGCCCAACGCAACAACCCCGCCACCCCGCTCGCCAGCAACACGGTCACCACGCCCAGCCTGAATCGTTGCAACGCCACAAACGCCCCCGCGCACACGGCCACCGCGAACCAGTCCACCTTCCCGTCGCGATAGAGCACCTGCCACCCAAACCACACCGCCAGGTTCAACACGACCCCGACCACCGACGCCGTCACCGCCGTCAGCGCTCCGTTCAACCGTCGATTCCCTCGCAGCTGCTCGATGTGCGGCGCACCGAGAAAAATCCACAGGAAACACGGCACGAAGGTCGTCCATGTCGTGATCGCCGCACCGAGCGTCCCCATCAGCAGCGGACTCCACTCGCCCGGCTGATTCCATCCGCCGAGAAATCCGACAAACTGCACCACCATGATCAGCGGCCCAGGCGTCGTCTCTGCCAGCCCCAACCCGTCCAACATCTGCGGCGCCGTCAGCCACCCATGCCGCTCCACCGCCTCCTGCGCCACGTAAGGCAGCACCGCATACGCCCCGCCAAAGGTCACCATCGCCGCCTTGCTGAAAAACACGCCTTCGCTCACCAGCACGCCGTTCCACCCCTGCCACCATCCCGCCGCCACCACCGGCGCCCACCACAACACCAGCGACACCGCCAGCACCTTCCCCGCTCGTCCCCACGAGGGCCGCACCACGTCCGCCGCCGCGCTGGCGTTATCGATCGCGTATTTCG
>JAFAAS010000086.1 GCA_023426435.1 Verrucomicrobiota bacterium
CGCCCCGGCTGCCCCAAATGCCCCACACTCACCGCCACCCCGACCACCGCCGCCCCCACTCCGCAAAGTGTCATATAATGTATGACACTTCCCCCGCGTCCTCCTAAAATCCACGCCGCCGCGAAACACCCCACCGCCGCCGGCACCAAGGTCAGCATCCACACCAGCGGCGCATGCATCGGCTGCACGCGCAACGCACTCGCATCCGCCGCGCGCAGATCTTTCTCCACGCCTTTCCGCGAAACATACCGCGTCGTCGGCCGCGTATAATCCGGCGCCGGCGCCCCCGGCAAAAATCCTCCGTCGTCGTTGCTCGCGCTCGCGCCCGGCTTCACCTCCGCCACCACCGTCACAATCCGAATCGCCTGCGTCGGACACGCCTGCACGCACGCCGGCGCTTCACCTTCCGCCAGCCGGCCGTGACACATGTCGCACTTCCGCACGATCCCGAGCCGCGCGTTGTATTTGGGAACGTCATACGGACACTTCAGCACGCAATACTGGCACCCGATGCACTGATCATCGAGATGCCGCACGATCCCCGTCACCGGATCCTTCTCATACGCGAGCACCGGACAACCGTTCAAACATCCCGGATCCGCACAGTGATGACACGCCGTCGTCACCGTTTGCTGAAAGGGCTTCCGATCCGTCCCTCCCACCAAGAGCCCGACGTCCCGCCAGGTCTCCGTCTCGTCGAGTCCGTTCAACGAATGACACGCCGACACGCACGCCTTGCACCCCGTGCACGCATCCAACTCCACCTCGAACGCATACTGCTCCCCCGCCTTCGGCGC
Organism: Verrucomicrobiota bacterium; assembly: GCA_023426435.1. GTDB lineage: Bacteria > Verrucomicrobiota > Verrucomicrobiia > Opitutales > Opitutaceae > Opitutus. The sequence continues at coordinate 798 of JAFAAS010000086.1, forward strand.
CGTCAGCGGAATCAAATCCCGATAAACCGCCGCCATCGCCGGCGCCGCTCCGCGCTCGTGCGCATCCGAAAATTTAGCCACCGGCGTCGCCAGCGTCTGCTGCTCCGCCAGCAACTCCGCGATCAACGGAAAATTATCCTTCGATGCGACCATTTGATTGGTGGTTCGCAGGCGCCACGTCGGAGGTGAAGGCAGGAATAAACATGCTCACTACTCGCTACTCGATGCTCGCTACTTCCCGTTCAATACACATCGCGCGCATACCGTTTCGCCCCCTTCAACTTCTCCACATACTCCGCCGCCTGCTCCTTCGATCGCCCCCCCGCGCGCACGATCGCTTCGTGCAACGCCGCATCCACATCCTTCGCCATCCGGCTAGCGTCGCCGCACACATAGAAATGCGCGCCTTCCTCCAGCCACGCGAACAACTCGTGCGCACGCTCCAACATCCGATGCTGCACATAAACCTTCTCCGCCTGATCGCGCGAAAACGCCGTGTCCAGCCGGGTCAACACCCCATCGCGCTGCATCGCGTCCAATTCTTCCTGATACAAAAAATCCGTCGCCGCCCGCTGATCCCCGAAAAACAACCAGTTCTTCCCTTTCGCCCCCGTCGCGCGCCGCTCCTCTAGAAACGCCCGGAACGGCGCGATCCCCGTCCCCGGCCCGACCATGATCATCGGCGCATCCAGACTCGCCGGCGGACGAAATCCTTTGTTCGCGTGCACAAACACACCCACGCGCGTCACGCCCGCCTGCGCCCGCTCCGCCAGAAACGTCGAGCACACACCTTTCCGCGCGCGCCCGTCCTTCTCATACCGCACCGCTCCCACCGTCAAATGCACCTGGCCCGGATGCGCCTTCGGCGACGACGAAATCGAATACAACCGCGGCTGAAGTTTCTTCAGCATTTTCACCCACTCCGCCGGCGCGACCTTCCCCTTCACTCCACCCGCCAGCACATCCACCACATGATGCCCCGCCAACGCCCCGCCACAACACGTCCGCAATTCATCGCTCGGCTTCCCCAAATCATAAAACTCCGTCAACGCCCGCCGCAGCGGAATGCTGCTCCCATCCGGCGCCGGCACCGCCTCCTCCCCATCGCAACCAAGCGCCGAGAGCACGTCGTTCACCAGCTCCGGACAATTATGCGCGTAAACCCCCAACGCGTCGCCCGCCTCATACACCAATCCCGAATCTCCCAAATCAAACTCCACATGATTCACCTGCTTCGCCGACCCCGCGCCATTCAACGTCCGCGACGCCACCAACACCGCCGCATACGGCCGCTGCCGCGAATAACCCGCCTCCACGACCGAAGCCACTCGATGCGCCGCTTCCGGCTCCGCCAACCCGGAACTCGAAACTCCAAACTCGGAACCTCGCGCCAGCGCTCCCAACGCCCCGTCCAACCACGCCGCAAATTTCTCCTCATACTCCACATCGCACTCCCCCCGCTCCGCCACCCTCGTCGCCCCGGCCTTCTCCATCCACGCATCGAACTCCTTCGCGCACCGACAAAACTGCGCATAGTTCGTATCCCCCAACCCGCACACGCTGAACCGCACGCCCGCCAGCGACACCTCCCCCGCCGACAACGCCGCATGCAGCGTCTTCGCATTATCCGGCGGCTCGCCGTCGCCATACGTGCTTGTGATCACCAGCACGTTCTTCTCACCCGCGAGCTTCGCCCCATCCGTCTGCCCCATATCGAGCACCGTCGCCGCGAAATTCCGCTTCCCCGCTTCCTTCGCCGCTTTCTTCGCCAGGCTTTCCGCCGTGCCCGTCTGCGATCCAAACAAGATCGTCAACGGCACCAACGTCGGCTCGGCCGTCACGACCGACGCCTGCGCTTTCCCCGCCGCGTTTCCGCGGGAAAACATCCCCGCGAAAAACCCATTGAGCCACGCGCGCTGCTCCGTCGTGAAGGGCGCATTATCGGGAATGAAGGGAACCGCTGTCATCGAAATCATCCTCCTCGTTATTCGCTGAATTTTTCCTGCAGCTCTTTCACCGAGTGCCGGCGAACCCACTCGACGAAACTCTCGCCCGCGTGCTTCTCCGACGAATACGTCGCCAGAAATCGATCCACCAACCCATTCACTTCCTCCGCGCGCACGCCGCGAAAAATCTCCCGCCCAATCCCCTGCTCGTGATCCATTCCGCCGCCGAGCACGACGTGATACCCCTCGCCACCATCCGCGAGCTTCGTCGCCACGAATCCAATATCGCCGCAGTAATGCTGCGCGCACGAATGCGGACATCCCGTGAAATGAATATTCACCGGCATCTCCACGCGCTTCGCCCCGCCCAAATGTTTCATCAACGCCACCGCATGCCCCTTCGTATCCGCGCTTGAATACTTGCACCCGCGATTCCCCGTGCACGCGATCACTCCGCCCGCCGCTGCCGTCGCTTCGTGGAAAAATCCCCACCGCGCCGCCGAGCGCTTGAACGTTTCCACAAACGCATCCGGCACATGCGGCACGATCACACTCTGCCACACCGTCAGCCGCAGTTCGCCCTTCCCATAATGGATCGCCAGATCTGCGAGCGCGTGCATCTGCCGCGCCGTCATCCGCCCCGCCGGCGCACCCAGCCCGATCGAGTTCAATCCCGGCTGCGACTGACGCGCCGCACCCAACCAGCCGTGCTTCACCACCGGCCGCCGCGGCTCGCACGCCTCCAGCGGCAAACGCCCCAGCCGAAACGCCAGCTTCTTCTGCGTCTCCTCGATAAACTTCTCCACGCCCCACTGCGCCAACACATACTTGAGCCGCGCCTTCTTCCGATTCGTCCGATCGCCGCTTTCCGCAAACACGCGTATCATCGCCGCAGATACCGCCACCGCTTCATGCGGCCGGATCAACAAGCCCGTGTCCTTCGCGAAATCGCCATGCCCGCTGATCCCGCCGAGCTGCACGCGGAAATAAATTCCCGGCTCCACCGCGTCCGAGCCGCCACGCCCCGCCTCTCCCACGCGCACCGCCACGAACCCGATGTCATTCGTGTCCGCCGCCACCGAGATGCTGCCGCCATTGTCGAACGCCACGTTGAACTTCCGCGGCAGCCCATAAAGATCGCGATGATTCAGGATGTAATGATGCAGCCCTTTCGCGAAGGGCCGCACGTCGATCAACTCATCCGGATCGAATCCACTATTTGGAGACGCCGTGATGTTCCGAACATTGTCCGCGCCCGATCCGCGCGAGGTCAGCCCGAGCTCCTGCACGCGCGTCAGCACTTTGATGATGTCGCGCGGCTTGAACTCCCGCACCTGCAAATTCCCCCGCGTCGTGATATGCGCATAACCGCCGCCCAACTCGTTCGCGAGATCCGCCACCCCATGCAGCTGCGCCGCCGTCAGCTCGCACGCCGGGATCCGCAACCGCAGCATGAAACTGTCCTGCGCCGGCGCCACATGGAAGAGCCCGAAGGTCTTGAACCGATACGTATGCTCCGCATCCGGAAACGTGTTCCCTTCCGCATGCCGCAACAACCGCTCCCACGCATCCAGCGGATTCTCCTCATACTTCCACCGTTCCTCTTTGCACAGTTCGCCGAGCGGCGTGCCAAACACCGTTTCCTCCCGCGGAGCCGACGCCAGATTCCCGCCTTCCGCACCCGCCGGGGTCGCCGTCAATTGCCCGCTCGCCGTCTGTCCCACAAAAGGCACTACACCCGACGCCGCCACGCCCGCCATGAACCCGGCGAGATACTCCTTCTGCTCCGACGTGAATGGCTGCGGCGGCCGGTCGATTTCGTTCATGACGCTCGTGGATGACACGCCTCTCTTTCAGCAACCGAGGTGCCACGACCGCCGAAACGTCCGATGAGGGCAGTGAATTTAATTGGTCGTATCCATGAATTCGATTCATGGAGCGACTTTGACCTCACTCCCTCGCCAACTTCCACAACAGCCCCACAATCACCGCCACTAACGCCGCGCAGACCCACTGATAGAACCGCACCGGATTCCGCTCGATCAACGGCGCATCCTTCCGATGGTGCGGCGCCACCTTCTCCGGATTCTCCAAATCGAACGCCACCTCCGACAGCGCCTGATACCTCCGCTCGACGTCCGCTTCGACCGCCCGCAGCACCAGCGCGTCGAGCCACGGCGGCACCGCCGCATTCGCTTTCGTCAACCGCCTCGGCGGCGTATCGAAGCGCGGCGTCTGAAATCGCTCGATCTCGCCATACGGATACCCGCCCGCCAACGCCTCATACAGCGTCACGCCGATCGCAAAGATCTCCGTTCTCTCCGCCATCGCCGCGCCCCGAAATCGCTCCGGCGCCAGATAACTCGGCGTGCCCGCCCGCGACGCCACCGAAAACAACCCCGCCGCACTGCCGAAATCGAGCAGCTTGAACGTCACGCTCGCCCCCGCCGCACTCGCTCCGCGCAACACCAGAATGTTCTCCGGCTTGATATCCCCGTGCACGAGATCGTTGCTCAACAGCGTCTGCGTCGCCCGCACCAGGAATCGCCCGAGTTCGCGCGCCTCCTCCACCGCCAGCACGCCCGAACGCAACTCATCCCGCAACGTCGGCGCGTTCACATAGTCCATCGCGTAAAAACGCAGCGGCCCTTCCGCCGGCGTCCACGCTCGCACGAAATCCGCCGTCGTCACGCGCGTCGCATTCCACGCTTCGCGCACAAACGCATCGCGCAACGCCTCCGTGTCCACCGCATCGCGCGGCGGAAACTTCAACACCACCTCCACGCCCGCCGCATCGCTGGCCACCCACACGCGTTCCTGCGGATCGAGCGAGCGCACCAACGTATATCCGTCGATCCCTTCGCCCGCCCGCAACGTCCCCGCCACTTCGAGCCGCTGCGCATCCGCTCCCGCCCGTCGCCCGCAATCGACCATCTCCAGCACGATCGCCGACGCATCGTCCAACCCATGCTCGCCTTCCATCGCGCCGACGTGCGCCTCGAGCACCACCGACCGCGCCGTCGCCCCACGCGCCAGCAGCGCCGTCAACCGCGCTTCATCGACGCTCGCCATCACCCCATCCGAACACAGCAACACCACGTCGCCGTCCGCGAGTTCGAGCTCGAAAAACTCCGGCTCCACCTGCCGCTCGAGTCCGATCGCCCGCGTCAACACGTGCTCCATCCCCGGCTCCGCCAGCGCATGCACCGCCGACAATTTCTTCAGTTTTCCCTCCCGCCAATGAAACACCGGCGAGTCGCCCACATTGCACCCGTAAAGCCACCCGCCTTCGATCATCACCGCGCTCAACGTGCACACGAGTTCCGGCGCACCGTGACGCTCCATCGCTTCCTGATGCAGCTGCCGGTTGATCTGCCCGACGAACTCCGCCAGCGCGCGTCGCGCACTCCACGCCCGCGGCCGCGCCACTCCGTAATCGGTCAACATCCCCACGGCGCGACGCGCCGCCGCGCCGCCTTCGCGCGCCGAACCGACGCCGTCCGCCAACGCCGCCACCAACGCGCCGCGTCCTTCCAAAACCGCCCATGCATCGTCGCACGGTTCATTCTCTCGTCCCGCCCGCGCAAAGCCTGAGTGGACCACCTTCACGCCCATCGCCCCCTCATCGAAATCTTCCCCCGCATCAAATCCGCGCCGCGGCGAGCGCGCCCCACGTCGTCCGCCACCGCGTCTTCACCATCCTCAATCCCGTCAACGCCACCACGCATAATCCCGCGAACAACAAAATTCCCGTGACGTAGCTGCCGGTGTGCTCCTTCGACGCTCCAAACATCATCCCCAGCACGAATCCGCCAATCCCTCCGCCACAACCCACGAGCCCGGTCATCACCCCGATGTCCTTCGCGAAGCGCTGCGGCAGCAGTTGAAACACCGCTCCGTTGCACATGCCAAACGCGCCTGACGCCACGAAAAACGCCGCTCCGCCCATCCACAGATTCCGCGACATCGCCGCCGCCACCAGCGCGATCGCCGCCACCGTATAGAACACTCCCATCGCGCGAATCCCGCCGAGCCGATCCGCCATCGCGCCTCCCACCGGCCGCCCCAGCGCCCCCACCAAGGTGCAGAACGCCGCGATCTCTCCCGCTTGCACCGGCGCCAGCCCAAACTCATCCCGAAAATAAATCGCGAACGCCGTCGCGAGTCCCACGAACCCGCCAAAGCTGATCGTGTAGAACAAACAAAACCAGTGCGCGTCGCGCTCGCGCAGCAGCTTCACGTAATCCGACAGCTTCTTCTTTTTAACCGGCCCCGGCGGCTCCTTCGAAAACACCGCGTAAAGCACGAACGCAATCGCCAGCGGAATCAGCGCCGCGCCAAACACCGCCTGCCAACCATACACCGCCGCAATCCTCGGCGCCGCCAGATGATCGATCACCACGCCGACGTTTCCCGCGCCCGCCAACCCAAGCACCACGCCTTGCAAATGCGGCGGATACCACCGGCCCGATTGCGGCAGCGCGACCGCAAAACTCGCCCCCGCCAATCCCAACACCACTCCCAGCGCGAGCGCCTGTCCCAGCGTCGAAATCCCCGCCTGCCACGCCACCGCCAGCCCGAGCATCACCACGACTTGCGCCAGCAATCCCGTGCGCTTCGTCCCGATGCGATCGACGAGCAAACTCAACGCGATCCGCAAAAACGCGCCCGCGAGAATCGGCGTCGACACCATCAGGAACTTTTCCTGCGCGCTCAACCCGAGCGCCGGCGCAATCATCGCGCCCAACGCGCCCAGGATCGTCCACACCATGAAGCTGACGTCGAAGTAGAGAAACGACGTCAGCAGCGTCGGCCAATGTCCCGATTGTCTGAATTGCGCGAAGTTCATGCGTGTCGCCGCTGCATGAGCAACGCACGCGCCAAGCCCCGACCGTCCTTCCCATTGCGCGATGAATAGTTTTACGCCCCCCGATGAAACCCATTCATCGCCGGTCGCCTTCCTCACGGCAGTCAGCCGCGCCCTTCCACTCGCGCTACAGCCCCAACGTCACTTGCGTATAAACGTAACTCGCGTCTTTCGACCCCACTGCCGCCAGCGACTGCTTGATGTAATCGCCGCGGAAATAATGCGACACCCCCACCTCGAGTTGCGCATACGGCCTGAACGTCCACCCGACCACCAGATCGATTTCCGTCCCGAGTTCATTGCCATACGCCGGATTGATCCGATAGCCGCCCCCGCTTCCCACCGCCGCGCCCGTGAAATTCCGCGGCACGCCCGCGACGTTATACCAAAAATCCGTCGTGCGATCCAACCGCTGGAAATGCGTCTCCAACGCCACCGAAACATTCGCCACCGGCTTCGCCGTGAGCACCAGCCGCAGATCGTGCAGGTTCTGCAAGCTGCTCAAGTCCATGTATCCATAATGCAGATGCGTCGTCGCGAAGAGATTCTGAAACGTCTCGCTGCTGCGGTCCGCCGCGTTCTTGTCGCCCGACGCATAACTGTAGATCACCCCGAAACGCGGCTGCCAGGGATGATCCTTCCACGTATAACCGCCCTGCAGCACCATCGCCCACGCCTCCTGATCGAGCCGCGGCGATGCCGCCGCCGCCGCCACCGTCGCGGCCGGCGCCACCGCCGTGCGTTCGCCGAATTGATGCATCAGCTCGACGCCGTAATCCCAACGGTCGTAAGCCAGCGGCTTCGAACGCACGCGCACCCCCGCCGTGTAAAGATCCTGCGGAGCCGGAAACCGGAACGGCGCCGCGACCCCCGTCCAGTTGTCCGTCAGAATCCCGCGGCTCACCGTCCGGCGATAAACATACGCCTCCACCAGCTCCTTCTTCGCTAGCGTAGGGAAATTTAAATACGCGCCCGAAAAGACATCCTGCGAACTCGAGCTGTTGAAATTGCGGTGATCGTTGTAAACCAGCCCGCCGGTGAAAACATCCACGCCGATCCACGCACTCTGCCACCGCACTTTCGCCGCATCGAAGGTCCGCGCATTGTTATTCCACCGAAAATGCCCCAGCAACCGCTGGTCCCCATAAACAAGTTCCTGCCGCCCCAGCTTCAGCGAAACGGGAAACTCCTTGTGATTTCCCACCAGCAGGAACGCCTGATGCAAATCGATCGGCCCATCCTTTTCCGCCAGCCCTTTCCCCGGCGCGCCCGCGCTGTAACGCTCATCGCCCAGCGAATAACTCGAGCGTCCTTCGACCAGCCCATTCACCCACTTCCCCGTGTAACCCACGCGGGGCATCACTCGCGTGAGCAGATACGAGTTGTTGTTATCGTCGATCACTCGCCGCGAAAAATCCCAGTTCGATCCCGCATCCGTGAATCCCGCGTCATCCTTGTCCTCCCGCCGCACGCGCACGTTCACGCCGATGTCCCACGCGGCCATGGCAGCGTTCCGCGCCCGCAGCTGCTCGTTCACCACGCCGGGAAACGGACGCGCCGCCGGCGGCGGTGCGTATTGGGAATACAAGGCCGGCTGCACCGACAAAACCAGCGCGCCGAAAACGACAGGTCCAAGGAGACGTTTCATGATGCCAAGGGTTCGAGCAATTCCTCAAACAGGCGTTAATGCACGCAGGAAGCGATGCAAGCCGCCCGCTCAGGTCCGCGCCCCGCGCGCCGACCCGGCGTTGTCATGGAATTCCGGTTACGAAACGATTTCGTGCGCCTGATCCGAATTGAGGGCCGCCCGATAAAGATCTTCCCGAAACAGGCGCGCCGGCAGCGTCGCATCGACGCGCCCCGGAAGAATACCCGCCGCCACGAGTTCGTGTTGAAGCGCGACTGCCTTCTCCGCCGTCGGCGCATTCGCCTCCCCGCGATGAAACACCAGAAAATCCGGCACCTGCTCGGCGCGTCCGTGACCGCACTCGAAACGCCCGAGCAACGCCGGCGCAATCACGCGCGCCGGGAGGTTGAGATACCCCGATTCGCTCAGCAGCGTCGGCAACTGCGGGCGATTGCGCGGCGCATCGCACCACTCCGCCGCCTCCGCCAGCGCAGCAACCAACGCCGCATGTTCCGACGCGCGCGTGGTCGCAAAATCCTCGGTGACCATCAGCACTTTTTCCACCTGCCCGGGCGAATGCGATGCACTCCAGGTCGGACACCACCCAAGCCCCGCCCGCACCGCGATCGAGTTCCACGGCTCCCCCGCGCAATACCCGTCAATCGTCCCCGCCTCGAGATTTCGAAACATCTGCGCCGGCGGCACGATCGCGATCCGCACCTCCGCCTCCGCCCGGATTCCCGCCGCCGCAAACCATTGCAGCAACATCAGGTGGTGCGACGAATAGGGAAACACGACCCCGATCGTCAGCCGGCTCTCGCCGCGTCGCGTCCGCGCCACCGCGCGCAGCGTCGCTGCATCCCGCACGCCTTCGGCATGCAGCCGGTTCGAAAGCGTCAGCGCATTGCCGTGAAGATTGAAGACGAACGCCGTCAACACCGGCCGCGCCACGCAGCCGAGCCCCAACTGCGCCGACCACAACATCGGCGCCGGCGCCGGCGCCGCATCCAGTTCTCCGTAGAGGATTTTCTCCCGGATCGTCGCCCAACCGACTTCGCGCTCCAACACGACGTTCAGTCCGCGGCGCGCGAACATCCCTAAACGCTGCGCCACGATCAGCGGCGCCGAATCCGTCAACGCCAGAAATCCGATGCGCAACGTGCGCGGGCCTGCAGCTGTTTTCGCAACGAATGAGCTCATCGGATTCGCCCCGCCCTCAAGCCGCCGACATGCCACAACCGCGGCTGGCCTGATAAGTGCTTTGCAAAGATTTCATGCGACCCATGAAAGGCGCTCATCCATGAACCGGCCGCTCGACAGCCGCCAGCTGCTCGCTTTCGCCGCGCTCGCGCGCTGCCAAAGCTTTACGCGCGCGGCCAAGGAGTTGTTCCTCACGCAAAGCGCCGTCAGCCACGCCATCAAAGCCCTGGAAGCCGAGGTCGGCAGCCGCCTGGTCGATCGCGCCGGGCGCCACGTTCTCCTCACCCAGGCAGGCGAACAATTCCTCCGCCACGCCGAGAAGATCTTGCGCGAGATGGACGCCGCCCGCGCCGGCCTCGACGCACTCTCGCGCTGGGGTCACGGCCGCTTGCGCGTCGGAGCCAGCACCACCGCATGCCAGTATCTGCTCCCCACCGTGCTCCGCGAATTCAAGCAGAGTTTCCCCAAGTGCGTGATCACGATCGAACCCGGCGATCACGCGCAACAGGTCGAGCTGCTGCAGAACAACCGCATCGACCTCTCCATCATGCTCGAACCGGAATCGACGAGCGAATTCGAGTTCGTGCCTTTGTTCTCCGACGAGTTGCGCTTCGTCACTTCGCCAATGCACCCCTGGGCGCGCGAGCGCCGCATCGTGCGCGACACCCTCGAGAGCGAAACGCTCGTGCTGTATAATAAATCCAGTTACACGTTTCGTCTCGTTAGCGAATACTTCCGCGACGAGCGAATGACGTTCGGACACTACATCGAACTGGGCGCGATGGACGCCATCAAGGAGCTCGTCAAAATCGGCGTCGGCATCGGCGTGCTCGCCCCGTGGATCGCCCGCGCCGAACTCGAGTGCGGCGCCCTCATCGACTTTCCCCTCGGTCGCCGGCGCCTGCGTCGCACCTGGGGCGTGGCCCACTTGAAGGGCCGCCGTCTTCCGCTCGGCGAGGAAACCTTCATCGGTCTCTGCCGCTCCGTCACCGAGGGTTTCGGCATGCCGACGAAGGAACACGCCCCCGGCTCATCCGCCGCGTAACCCACTCGCTCGCCGAAGCATCATCATCGAGGCGTGGTGCGCTCACCGCGCTTTGTGTTTCGGGGTTTTTCCCGCCACCCGCCGGCCAGAATAGACTCGCGACACCCCACCGCCGCGGACACAACCTGCGCGTCCGCACCCGGTCCGTTCTTTTCACCCCTTACCCCCAATGCAGCTACCCTATCTCCCCAAATGGGTCGCCGTCGCTGCGACGGTGTCCGTCACCTCGGTCGCTCACGCCAGCGAGGCCAACATCCACATCCCCGACCTCACGCAGGTCAGCTTCAGCGGCCTCGGAGGCACCAGCGGAATCACGCTGATGTATATCGGCCTCGCCTTCTGCGTCATCGGCATGGCCTTCGGCCTGTTTCAATACCGCCAAACCAAAATGCTTCCGGTGCACGCCTCGATGGCGTCGGTGTCCCACACCATTTGGGAAACCTGCAAAACCTATCTGTTCACGCAGGGTAAGTTTCTCGCGATCCTCTGGGTGCTGATCGCCGCATGCATGATTTATTATTTCGGCGTGCTCTCGCACATGACCGCAGGGCCCGTCGTCGTCATTCTTCTTTCGTCCGTCCTAGGCATCCTCGGCTCCTACGGCGTCGCCTGGTTCGGCATCCGCATCAACACCGTCGCCAACTCCCGCACCGCGTTCTCCGCGTTGCGCGGCAATCCGCTCGCCACCCTCGGCATCCCGCTTCGCTCCGGGATGAGTGTCGGTCTGCTTCTCGTGTGCGTGGAGCTGTTCTTCATGATCTGCATCCTGGTGTTCCTGCCGCGCGATCTCGTCGGGCCCTGCTTCATCGGCTTCGCCATCGGCGAATCCCTGGGCGCCGCGGTTCTGCGCATCTGCGGCGGCATCTTCACCAAGATCGCCGACATCGGCTCCGACCTCATGAAGATCGTCTTCAAACTTCCCGAAGACGACCCGAAGAATCCCGGCGTGATCGCCGACTGCACGGGCGACAACGCCGGCGACAGCGTCGGCCCCACCGCCGACGGTTTCGAAACCTACGGCGTCACCGGCGTCGCCCTCATCGCCTTCCTCGCGCTCGCCCTCGCCGCCGCGCCCGCCATCTGCGCCACGCTCATCATCTGGTTGTTCGCCATGCGCGCACTGATGATCGTCACGTCGCTCCTTTCCTACTTCATCAACGAAGCTCTCTCGAAAACCTTCTACGGCGGAAAAAAAGATTTCGATTTCGAAGCCCCTCTCACGCACCTCGTCTGGCTCACGTCCGCCGTCTCGATCGCCATCACGTTCGCCGCAAGTTACTACTTGCTCGCGCACCAACCCGGACTCGATCCCGCCCTCTGGTGGGTGCTCTCCATCATCATCAGCTGCGGCACCATCGCGGGCGCCGTCATTCCGGAATTCACGAAGGTCTTCGTCAGCACCAACTCCCGCCACGTCAAGGAGGTCACCAGCTGCTCCCGCCACGGCGGCGCCTCGCTCAACATCCTCTCCGGCTTCGTCGCGGGCAACTTCTCCGCGTTCTGGATGGGCCTCATCATCATGGTGCTGATGTTCGTCTCCTATTACTTTTCCCAAAACCCCGCGCTGCTCTCGATCATGCCGACGAAGTTCCTCTTCGCCGCGCCCATCTTCGCGTTCGGCCTGGTCGCTTTCGGCTTTCTCGGCATGGGCCCCGTCACCATCGCCGTCGACAGCTACGGGCCCGTAACCGACAACGCCCAATCCGTTTACGAGCTATCCCAGATCGAAGCCCGTCCCAACATCCGCGACGAGGTCTCGCGCGACTTCGGTTTCTCACCCGATTTCGAAAACGCCAAATACCAGCTCGAGAAAGGCGACGGCGCCGGCAACACGTTCAAAGCCACCGCCAAACCGGTCCTCATCGGCACCGCCGTCGTCGGCGCCACCACCATGGTGTTCGGCATCATCATGCTGCTCGAAAATCTTTTCGGCGACGTCGTCACGCGGCTGTCCATCGTGCAGCCCGAAATCATCCTCGGCCTCATCATGGGGGGCGCCGTGATCTACTGGTTCACCGGCGCCTCCTGCCAGGCGGTCGTCACTGGCGCCTACCGCGCCGTGGTTTACATCAAGGAAAACATGAAGCTCGACGCCACCACCGCCTCCGAAAAGGACAGCAAGGAGGTCGTCCGCATCTGCACCATCTACGCCCAAAAGGGCATGTGGAACATCTTCATCGTCGTCTTCTGCCTCGCGCTCGCCCTGCCCTTCTTCAACGCGTATTTCTTTATCGGATACCTGATCGGCATCGCTTTCTTCGGCCTCTTCCAAGCCATCTTCATGGCCAACGCCGGCGGCGCCTGGGACAACGCCAAGAAAATCGTCGAGGTCGAGCTCCGCCAGAAAGGCACCGACCTCCACGCCGCCACCGTCGTCGGCGACACCGTGGGCGATCCGTTCAAGGACACGTCCTCCGTCGCCATGAACCCGATCATCAAATTCGCCACGCTCTTCGGCCTCCTGGCCGTCGAGATCGCCGTGACAATGACCAACGTCACCGCCAAACACGCGATCGGCGGCGCGTTCTTCGCCATCGCCCTCGTTTTTATCTACCGCAGTTTCTATAGCATGCGCATTCCTGACGAACCCGCCGCCCAATAGCGTCTTCCGCACTCCTCTTTCCCGCAGGCAGGTCGCAAGACCTGCCTTTTTTCGTCCCGTTTTCCTCCTGCGCCTGCGCCTCACAATCCGGCGTATCCCTTAAACCGCCATCGGACCGCTTCCCACCTTCGGAACCGTTCTGCGCGTGCGACGAACTAACGCACAAATCCCACGCGAGCCCTCGGGCCGCTTCTCTAATCCTCAATCAAACTACCCAACATGAAAACCTCCCTCCCCCGCTACCTCCTCGTGCCGGCTCTCGCCGCCTTCGCCGCGGCACCGCTCGCCGTTTCGGCCAGCGAAGCCACCGCACGCGCCAAAGCCGAAGTCTCCGAAGTCAAAGGCGACGCCGCCAAAGCCGCCCTCGACGAGATCAACGCCGAGATCGATCGTCTCGATGTCCTCGTCGACAGCGCACCCGATATGAGCGAGCGCGAAGCCGCTCGCGCCCGCATCGATGTGCTCAAGGAGCGTCGCAACGACTTGCGCAAAACCTACGCCAAGGCGCGCTACGAAGAGTTGAAGGCCGATATCCGCGCCGAAGCCAATCGCCTCGCCGCGTGGACCAAGCGCACGTTTAACCGCGACGATGTCAGCAACGCCCGTCGCGAGGTCGGCGACACGCTCGACGAGGCCAAACGCGATGCCCGCCGCGCCGGCGACCGCGCCGTGGCCGCACTCGACCTCGACTCCTACAAGGACCAACCGCTCGAAACCGACAAGACCGCCGCGCGCGAAGCGCTGCGCGCCCTCGAAAAACGCATCGACGAACTCGATGACCGCGTCGATGACATGCCCCGCGGTGTCGCCCGCGATGCCGCCGACGACCGCGTCGACGCTCTCGAAGATCGACTCGACGACCTCGAAGACAACTTCGACAAAGCCCGCTTCAACGCACTGGTGGACGATGTCCAGGCCGAGATGAAAAATCTCCGCAGTTCCATCACGGAATAACATCGCCCTTCCGTTCTCCCGTTCATCCCAGCGGAGCCCGCAGCGGCTCCGCTGCTTTCGTTTTGGAGGGTTTCTTATCCGGAGTTTCGCCTCGCCCCCAGCCGCTCCAGCGTGCTCAAGGTGAAGCTCCATGAAACATCGGGCCTTCGGCAGACATCCCTTCAACCTCTCTGAAATCGGCTTCGGCGCCTGGGCCATCGGCGGCTCCTGGGGCGCACAAGCCGACACCGACTCGCTCGCCGCGCTTCACCGCGCGCTCGATCTCGGCGTCAACTTCATCGACACCGCCGCCGGCTACGGCGACGGCCGCAGCGAAAAACTCATCGCCCAGGTCCTGCGCGAGCGCGCCGCCGCCGGAAAGAAGGAACGCGTTTTCGTCGCCACCAAAACGCCGCCATCCGACGGCACCTGGCCGCCTTCGCCCTACGATCGCGCCGAAGAGCGCTACTCCGAAACCTACCTGCGCGAAAACATCGCCACCCGCTGCGCCCATCTCGGCGTCGAAAAACTCGACCTCCTCCAACTCCACACCTGGACGCGCGCCTGGAATCGCAATCCCACTCCGTTCAAAATTCTCCGCACGCTCCAATCCGAGGGAAAACTCGGCCTCATCGGCGTCTCCACCCCCGAGCAAGATCAGAACAGCGTCATCGATCTCATGCGCGGCGGATGGATCGATAGCGTTCAGGTCATCTACAATCTCTTCGAACAAGAACCCGCCGCCGAACTCCTCGACGTCGCCAAGGAATGCGGCGTCGGCGTCATCGTGCGCGTCGTCTTCGACGAGGGCGTGCTCACCGGCAAATTCACCGCCGACACCCAATTCGCCCCCGACGACTTCCGCTCCAAATATTTCGAAGGCGACCGTCTCACCCGCGCCGTCGCACGCGCCGAGGAAATCCGGCGAGACCTCGAGGGCTCGTCCTACACGATGGCGCAAGCCGCCATCAAATTCGTCCTCGCCCATCCCGCTGTGTCCACCGTCATCCCGGGCATCCGCACCGTCGCGCAAGCCGACGCCAACTGCGCCGTCAGCGACCTCCCGCCCATGCGCGCCGACCTGCTCATGCGCCTCCGCCGCCACAACTGGCGCCGCGGTGTCTGGTATTCCGGCAAATAACTCCCACCGACTTTCCTTCCGCCGATGCAGGCGCCGTGACCTCACCGCGCCATTCGTCGCGTATTCAAATCGGCGACACGCCCACGACCAGCCCCACGACGGCTCCATACGCGACGTGCCCCAACAAATGGCTCAACCCCACCGCGAGCCCCGCGTCCGTGTATTCTTCAAACGGATGCCCTTCCGCCACCACCCAGACCAGCATCAAACTCACAATCAGCCCGTGGAGAAAGCCGATCCCAACTCCCACAAACAGCGCCTGCGGCATCCCCGATCTCCCGAGCCACAACATCGCCATCGCATACACCATCGCGAAACCGATCGCTGAAATCGTGTGCAGGATCATGCCCACGCGAAACGCATTGCCGCGCGTCTTCGTGACCAACCCGCCCAGCGCCACCACCATGTTGCCACGCGCCAATCCTCCGCGGGTCATCAACTCCATCACGCCCAACATCGCCACACCGCCCAAGACCCCGGCCACGACCGCGGTCCCCACATAACTCAAGATCATCGTCAACGGGTTCATACTCGCCTTTCGTTCCGGGGTTTCACGCCACCGCTGGCCCGCGACGCGCCTCCAGCATAACGGTGACCTCGCCGCCCGCAACCGCGCTCGAACTCTTGCCTTCCTCCATTCCAAACTTGGCGCGCCCGCCGCGCCGCTCGAATCTCCCCACGCATGCTCGTCCTCGCCGCGCTCGCCCCGGCCTTTCTCCTTTTCGAGATCTGGCAGCTCGTGATCTGCGAACGCTACCTCGGCATCAAACAAATCGCCCGCA
This sequence comes from Verrucomicrobiota bacterium, assembly GCA_023426435.1. GTDB lineage: Bacteria > Verrucomicrobiota > Verrucomicrobiia > Opitutales > Opitutaceae > Opitutus. Next base: position 16,941 of record JAFAAS010000086.1, read on the forward strand.
ACGGCGATCCTCGCGCGCTCGGGCTCGGCGAAGTCACCGCCTTCCTTTGGACGCTCACGCTTTTTCTCTACTGGCTCTGGATGGCCTCTCTGCTCCTGCTCCCCTTCGCCCGACTCCAAGCCCTCTGCCTCCTCGCCGCCTCCGCCCTCGGCTACGCGTTTCGTCGCAACACCGGTCTCAAGTGGACGCTCGTCATCCTCACTTTCGAAGGCGCCCTCCGCATCGGCCTGCTGATCTCACTCGCCTTCATGACCTGGCGACGCCTCTAAAAACTTCCGACCCATCGTTCACCGCGCCAACCGCCGCATCGCCGGTTTCGCCACCGGCTCCGCAAACGACTGCGTGAAAAACTCCTGCGCCGCGTTCATCAGCTTCGCATATTTCCCGTAATCACCCGCCCACGAGTTCGGCACGCACACGCGCTTGATCACGCCTTTGCCGACCTTGTCCGAAGCCTCCCGATCAGGCGTCAGCTCCATCGAAAATTTGGGATCGTGCGTATGCACCACGTAGTGCCGGGATCCATCGCGCTCCTCCCGCTCGATCCGCAGAAAGTTAGCCAGGCTCATTGCCCACACGAATGCACGTCGCCCCGCCGAATGCAATCCGCCGCGCCGCCGCTTCCGCTTCCCCATGCGGACCAGCCACTCCGTGATTGAAAATCCCACCCGCGCGCCGCACAACCGACCGCGCCGGACGCCGCTCCACCACGTCACGGCAAACGCCTCTGCCAGCCGACCATGAGCCTCCCCGACCAGACTCCGAAGCTGCCCAAACTGCCTTTCATTATCGGCGACGTGATTCTCCTCGGAATCGCCGCCTACCTCGTCGCCACGCACCCCGCGCCGCTCGATTCGACCACGCTCACCGCCGTCGTCGTTTGCGTCGCGTTGGGCACGATCCTCGGCGCCATTCCGTTTCTCACCGACTACGCCCGGCGCCAGGACGAAGCCCTCGACGAACGCCAACGCGGACTCGACGCCCTCTCGCGCACACTCACCAACGCCGCCGAACAAATCAGCATCGCCGCCAACGGCCTCCACCAAATCGTCGAGATCGCGCACAAGAGCCTCAAACACGCGGAACAACTGCCCCACAAACTCCAGGACAAAATCTCCGAGTTCAACGCCCAGCTCGACAACGCTCGCGACGACGACCGCGAGGAACTCGAAAAAGAGCTCGCCGAGCTCCGCGCCACCGAAAGCGAACGACTCGCCACCCTCGCCGACAAAATTCACCAATCCGTCGCCGCGCTCGCGAAACTCGACGCCGCCACCCAGAAGCACCTCACCTCGCACACCGAGCTCCTCCAACGCGCCGAAACCGCCACGTCGCGCGGGCACACCGACGTCGCCGCCACCATTTCGGAAGCCCTCGCCGCCTTCACCCGCGAACGCTCCGCCGCCGAATCGAACGCCCTCGCCGCCCTCGAAACCAAACTCTCCGAGCACACCGCCGCCGTCATCGCCGCCCTCGAAACCGCCACCGCCAAAGCCGCGCCCGTCGTCGCCCCCACACCGACACCTCCCGCCGAAACTTCACCCGCAGCACCCGCGGCCGAAACCGTTTCGCCACCGAAACGCCCGCGCAAACCGCGTCGCGACGATTCAGCTCCCGCGGAAGAGCCGCCCGCCGCGCCATCCGAAACGCCCGCGCCCCAACCACCCGCCGACGAGCCTGCTCAATCTGCCCCGCCCGTCGCCGCCGAACCCTTCCCTACTCCTGCCGAAGAACCGCGTCCCATCCCGGCGAATACCATCCCCTCCATCGAACCCGTCGCTCCGCGCAGCGATCATCCATTCCCCTCCGAACCGGCCCCGACTCCCGCCACCTCCGCGGAAACGCCTCCCGTCGAAACATCCGCCCCCGCCCCGCTTCCCGCATCGGTCGCCCCGCCCGTCGACCGTCCAGCCCGCAAACGCGCGCCGCGCAAATCCGAACCGGATCCCACCCCTTCCCTCGATCTCGCGCTCGACGATTTTCCTTCCACTCCTCCCGCCGCTTCCGACGACGATGCGCCCCTCACCGCCGGCGACGCCGTCGAAAGCGTGCTCTCGTCCGACGGCGCCACGCGTCTCATCGCCACCGCTTACATCGGCATCGGCAATCGCCTTTTCATTCGCGGAGACGGTCCCGGGTTGAGCTGGGACAAAGGCGTGCCGCTCCAATTCGTCTCGATCGGAAAATGGCGCTGGGAAACGTCCGACGCTTCCTCGCCGATCCGCTTCAAGCTCTACAAAAACGACGAAACCGAATGCGCCGCCCTCGGCGAGCTCACCGTCGACCCCGGCCACCAACAGGAAGTCACCGCCCGCTTCTAGCCGCAGCTGTAGGGCAGGATCTCCCGCCCCCGCCGCGCGGTGCTCGCGTATCACCTATTCCCATACGCGCGCTCCACCTTCGCCACGCGCACGCGATAATCCGCATACCACATCGCCTGGCCCGCCTGCTGCGCGGCGCGATGCTCCTCATCGCGTTTCCACGCCGCAATCGACGCTTCGTCGCGCCAGTAACTCACCGTGATGCCCACGCCATCCGCCCCTCGCGCGCTTTCCACGCCAAGAAACCCCGGCTGCTTCGCCGCCAGCTCCACCATCCGCTCGGCCATCGCGTCATAGCCGCGATCGACTTCCGTCCGCTTCGACGTGAAGATCACCGCATAATACGGCGGCTCCGGCGTGTTCGCGCCTCCGCTTGTCGCGCTCATGACGCCCGCGGGTTGAGCACGAGCATGGAACTCGCACCGATGAAGAACTCATAGTTCACCCGCACCAACCGGCTCGCGATTCCACCCGCCTGCAGCTCTTCCTGCAACCGATCCAGCTCCGCATACTTGCGGCCATCTGCACCGCAAACCGGATGAATCCTCACTTCGCCGGCGCTCACCCGCGCGAGCTCGCGGCACGCCGCGAGATGCCACGCAAAATCGAACCGCTTCGCATACGTGAACAGCAGGTGCGCGCACAGCACGAGATCGAACGCTCCATCCAAAAACGGCAAACGCGGCAGCGTGCCACACACATAGCGCGCATGCGGATAGTGCGTTTCATAATCCGACAAAAACCGCTGCGCCGCCGCGCGCCTTTCCGACTCGGCTTCGTCGATCGACGCAAAATACGCGCGCGATTTCGACGGCGCTCCGACCACCCGCATCGCAATCGCCTGCGCGATCGCCGCCGCCTCCGGCGAAGCGCGCCGCGCGCGACTGTTGTTCACTCGCGTCGATGCCACCGCCGCCGGCCGGCGCCCCAGCTTGAACAGGCGCCGCTTCGCGCGCATCTGCGCAAACATCGCCGCATAATCGCGCTGCACCCGCGCACCCAACGCCTCCCGGCTCGAGCCATACAGCGGATCGACCGCCACCGCATCGATCCCGCGCCGGCACGCTTCCGCCGTGAACGACGACGGTCCCGCCGCCACATCGAGCACCGACGCGCCGCGCAACGCCGGCACATCGAGCGAGAAAAACTGCACGTATTCGTCGAGCGAACGGCCAAAAAACGACACTTCCGGCAGTTCTATTTCAGGCGACGCAGGCGGAGTTCTGGGAGGAGCAAGGACGGACATCTTGAGCGTGGGTTCGAGGTTGGGATTCGGGAAAACAAAAAGCCCGACTCGGTTGAGTCGGGCTCGGCGATTCGTGGTTTCACGCAGTCTTCAGACTGCTTTTGCGCTTCCTGCGCATGACCATCGTCGCCGGGCCGACCCGTGCCAACGGACGCGTTTACCGATCGTCATGACGACGACGGAAGCGCTGGCGCGGACGTTAACGGCGAGATTCATTGCGCGCCGTGATGCTGAAGGCATCCGTTTTGCGCAAGCGGATTTTTCCACCTCGCGCCGAACCGCAGCGCCTCGATCGTCACCGGCGACTCTTCAGCGCGCGCACCGGCTTCGCAATCACACGCCGTAAAACCGCTCCCACTTTCCGCGACTCCACCGCCCGCACCGTCGCTTCCACCGCCCGCTCGCGCTCAACCAAGCGCGCTTCGCGTTCGTCGAGTTCCGCCTCCCGCTGCTTCAAGCGCAGCTCCGTCTCCCGATGCGCGATGCGCTCGTCGCGCACATGCCGTTGCTCCGCCTCGAGCAACTCGCGCGCGCGATACAACCGGCCCCACGCCGAACTCAAAACGCGATCGTTCACCATCCCACCTTCCACCACCGGGCGCGCGAAGGGCGCCGCCGTCATCGCGGCCACCGCCGGCGTGCGCTGACACGCATCGAGCTGCGCCTGCCACGCGCGCAATCTCGCCTCGTAGTCCGCGAGATTCGCCTCCCGCTTCCGCAGCTCCTCCAACTCGTCCGTCGCGCGCCAGGGCGCTGCCGTTTCTGGAGCATTCGTGGAATGAGCCCCCGCTCGACGCGGCAGCTTCAGCACGGGCTTTGAGCCCGCAAAGGGAGGAAGGGTCGGATTCATCGAGCTGGAAGGACTCGACGCATGGACCCATCCCTCGCGTTTCGGTTACGCCGATCCTCGTTTTTTACGTGGTCTCAGCGTCCACCCCGAAACACCGCCTTCGCCGCCAGAAACGGCGCCTGCGTGAGCCGCTGAACCGCCGACGGAGCCGGCGACGCTCCCGCCTCCGTCTCCCGCTGCGCCACCCGCGCCTCCCGCTCCGCCAGGTCCGCCTCGCGTTGCGTCAGCATCTGCTCCTTGTCGCGCAATACGAGCCGGTCATCGCGCAACTGATTCTGCTCCGCTTCCAGCAACGCCCGCGCACGATGAAATTTCGCCCACGCCGCCTCCAGCGCCGAATCCGCCGGCACCGAGTTCGCGATCGGATTCGTGCTCGGGCTACGCATGAACGGCGACGCGCTCCCGCCCGCCGCCACCGTCGCATCCAGCTGCGTCTGCCATTCGCGCAGTCGCACTTCGTAGCGCCGCAAATTCTCCTCGCGCTCGCGCAATGCTTCCAGATCGGCCGCCAGCTGGCCGCCGAGATCGCTCCGAACGTCCGACAGCGGCGAAACCGTGCCGCTGCCTGAATCAAGGGGGGAACGACGCGGGAGTTTCAGCGCCGGCTCGGAGGAAGCAGATGGGTTCATGGTGAAGCGGGGGCGGTGCGACTCCGCATGTTAAACAGAAATCCCGCCCCCTGCCTACCGGGCGAGCCGGCTTTTACGGGCCGTTTACGCCGGCACCGCGATTTTATCCGGCGCCTCGCCGCGCCTCCCGTCAGCGTCAGTTCCTCACCGCTCGATCGAGCGCTTCGCGCACCGCCAGCAGAATCTCGTCCGCGCCATACGGCTTCGGCAACAGCCTCATGCCCGGCGCATCGAAACGATATCCTTCCAACGCCGACCCCGCGTATCCGCTGCAAAATACAACCGGAATCCCCGGACGTCGCTGCGACATTCTTTGATACGCATCCGGTCCGCCCAAATGAGGCATCACCACGTCGAGCACCATCAGCGAAATGTCCGCCGCCTGCTCGGCAAACACGCTGCACGCTTCCGCTCCATCGTTCGCCACGAGCACGTGATAACCCGCCCGCGTCAAAATCCGACTCGCGAGATCGCGCACCAACGGATCGTCCTCGGCGAGCAGGATCGTCTCCGTCCCGCGACGCACCGCCGGAATATGTTTCGGCCCCACCTCCGTCGCCATCCGCCCGACGATCGGCAGGTAAACTTTGAACGTCGTCCCTTTCCCCCGCTCGCTGTAAACATGCACCATTCCGTCGTGCTGCTTCACTACGCCATACACGACCGCCAGCCCCAATCCCGTCCCGCGATCCTTCGCCTTCGTCGAGAAGAACGGCTCGAAAATCCGCGCCTGCGTTTCCTTGTCCATCCCGACGCCGTTGTCCGTCACCGAAACGAGCACATACCTCCCCGGCTTCGCCCACGGATGGCTTTCCTGGAATCGTCCGTTCACGAGCACGTTTTCCGTTTCGATCGTGATCCGCCCGCCGTTCGGCATCGCGTCGCGCGCGTTCAAACAAAGGTTCAACAACACCTGGTCCACTTGCGCCCGATCCGCGAAGACATTTCCCAAATCGTGCCCCGGAATGAAGTCGACCGCGATATGCTCCCCAATCAACCGCGCCAGCATGCGCAGCAGATCCTTGATCGCCTGATTCAAATCCAGATCCGCCTTCTGCAATCGCTGCTGCCGGCTGAAGGCCAGCAATTGTTGCGTGAGCTGCGCCGCCCGCTGGCCCGCCCCTTTCACCTGCTCGAGACTCGCCTGCCGCTCCGTCGCCGGCGTCGCCGCATCCAACGCAATCGTCGTATAGCCCTGGATCACTTGCAGGAGGTTGTTGAAGTCATGCGCCACACCGCCCGCGAGCAATCCGATCGCTTCCATTTTCTGCGACACCCTCACCTGCTCCGCGAGCGCGCTTTCGCGCAGATCGCGGCGATAGCTGTCGCATAACACCCCCGCCTGCTGCACCAGCATCTCGAGCTGCCCCTGCGTCGACGCATCGTATCCACCCCGCCGATTCGCCACCGCAATCACGCCCACCACTTCGCGGCCGCAACGCACCGGCACGCCGAGAAACGCCTTGATCGTTCCCTTGCCCGGCTCGACGGACACACGCCCTTTCAACTCCTGCTCCGTCGCCACCTCCCCGCTCGTCACCACCCGGCCCAACACGCTGTCGAGATCCGTCACCTCGAAATATCCGTGCTCCGCATCGTCGCGCACCGCCTCGCCCAACCACGCGCGCTCTTCCTCTCCCTGCCAGCGAACGCCTTCGTGCGCGAGCACCCGCAAACGCGATCCGCCCACCACCACCGCCACGAGGCCGAACTCGCTCTCCGTCACTCGCAACGCGCACTTCAACAACAGTCCGTGCGCCGTCTTCCAATCGCCTTTGTCCAAATACACCCGCAGCGTCTCCGTCACCGACGCCAGCAGCTCCGACTTCTCCTGCAAATCCGCCAGCGTCCGCCGCTGCTCCGTCACATCCAGCGCAATCCCGCCCACCCGCAAGCTCCCGTCCACCGCCGGGAGCGGAAACTTGCACACGCGAAAATGACTCTGCCCAATCTGCACGTCCGTCTCCGCCGCGCCTCCATTCGCCGCCAGCACCGCCCGATCTTCCTCCCGAAACCGCGTCGCCAGCTCGATCGGAAAAACATCCTCGAACCGCTTTCCTTCCAAGCCGCCGCCGATTTGAAAGAAACGTTCGTTCGTCCGATTCGAGTAGCGATACACCCCGTCGGCATCGTTGATCCAACACCGCAACGGGCTGTTGTCCATGAACGCGCGAAACATCGCCTGCGACGCCTCCAGCCGCGCATTCGTCGCGCTCAACTCCCGGTTCACGACCTCGATATCGGCGGGTGACGGCAACTTGCTCAACGTCGGCAGCAAGCGCACCAGCGCCACCGCCGTAGTCACCGACGCAATCGCCGTGACCGCTTTCGCCCCGCCCGAAATCCAATAGTCCGCATGCCAGATGTTCCACACCTCCAGCGCATGCGTCGCCCCGCAGGCCAGGATGAACATGGCGAACGACACGAACATCCAATGAAAGGGCAGATCCGCCCGCCTCCGCCGCCACAAGATCAGCAGCACCCACGGAATCGAAAAATACGCCGCCACCGTCAGCAGGTCCGAAACCACATGCAGCCACACCAGTTCGGAGGTCCACGCATAACACACCCCATGCGGAGCAAATTGACCAAGGCTGAGCGGCGCCGGAAACGCCAGGGCGGAAGCCATCATGAGCGCCGCGGACACTTGGGAGCGCCACCCGGCGAAGCCACTGCAAAATCGACCGCCCCGCCGAATCCCTCGCCGATCACATCCGGAAGATCACGCCTTCGCGCTTGAACATCTTCACCGCCAGCGCCAGCGCCCCCGCCGCATACAACGCCGTCGATCCCAGAATCAGCGCGATGTAGTGCCAATTCCATACACCAGACAGCATCTCCTTGCACACCAGCGAGAGATTCAGGATCGGCACCAGCGCCAGCTGCAGATTGAGATCGATTCCCGGCAGCATCCCCACCATCGCCGGCATGATCACGACTATCATCATCGGCGCCACGTAACTCTGCGCCTCTTTGTAACTTTTCGCGAAGAGCGCCACGGTGAAAATCACCGCCGAAAAAAACACCGCCGCCGGAAACACCATCGCAACCACTCCGAGCAAACCCCACGGATCGATCGTCGGGATCATGCCGCCGCCGCCGCCCATGTCCGGCCCCATCCCGCCACCCGGCAACAACAACCCCGCCGCCGCCGCCGTGAGCGCCAGCGACACCAGCGACAAAGCCATCGCTCCGACCGATCCCGTCAGCACCATCAAGAACTTCCCCAACACGATCTCCGCCCGCCCCACCGGACTGCATAACAGCGTCTCCATCGTGCCGCGTTCCTTTTCCCCCGCCGTCAGATCCAGCGCCGGATACATCGCCCCCGTGAAACAAAGGATGATGATCAGATAAGGCACCAATCCGCCAAAAAGATTTCCGCCCACTTTCTCCGGCGGCGCCACATTCTCCCGCGCAATCTCGAAGGGTCGCACCAGCGTCGCCGGCAACGACCGCTCCTCCAACCGCTCCGTCACCGTCCGCTCGCGCAACTCGCGGAAAAACTTGTCCAACTCCCCCGCCGCGAAACCCGACTTCAACTCCCCTTCGTAGTGATAAATCACTACACGTCCTTCGCGCCCTTCGCGTAAACCCGCCTCAAACCCGTCCGGAACCTCCACCGCCGCGCGCAGCTTCTTGTCCGAAATCCGCGACCGCCAGTCTTCGCCCGCCTCCACGACGTTGAACTTTCCCGACGCGCGCAACTGCTCCGCCACGCCCGACGAATCCGCCCTTCCCACCACCGCCACCGTCGGCGTCTCCGCCCGCGCCTTCGTGAAGGTCTTCGTCATGATCTTGCCCACGCCGAAAATCAGCACCGGCATCACGAAGGTCGGTATCACGATCATGGATATCAGCGTCCGCCGGTCGCGCAGCGAATCCTTCAACTCCTTCAAATAAATCGTCGCGATGCTGCCCCAGTTCACGGCGCGCGTCCTTTCTCGCTCTCCTCCGCCGTCACGATTTTGACGAACGTCTCCTCGAGATCGTTCTCCCCAAAACGCGCCCTCAACTCCGCCGGCGCGCCTTCCGCCAGCAATTTCCCGCGATGCACGATCCCGACCGCGTCGCAAAGCTTCTCCACCTCGCTCATGATGTGCGTCGAATAAATCACCGTCTTCCCCCGGCTCCGGCACTCCCGCACGAACCGCACGATCGCCCGCGCCGTCATCACGTCCAGCCCCAGCGTCGGCTCGTCGAAAATCATCACCGCCGGATCGTGCACCAACATCCGCGCGATCGACGTTTTCTGCTTCATCCCCGTCGAAAGCTTCTCGCAGCGCCGGTCCAGAAATTCGTGCATCTCCAACTCGTCCGCCAGCCGCGCCACGCGCTCGCGAATCGCCCCCGCCGACATCCCGTTCAACCGGCCGAAATAAGCGATCGTCTCGCGCGCCGTCAGCCGGCCATACAGCGCCGTGCTCGCCGCCAAAAAACCCACGTTCGCCCGCACCCGCTCCGCTTCGCGCACCACGTCGAACCCCGCCACCGTCGCCGCTCCGCTCGTCGGCTGCAGCAGCGTCGCCAGCATGCGCAGGATCGTCGTCTTCCCCGCGCCGTTCGCGCCCAGCAAGCCGTAGATCCGACCCGGCTCCGCACGAAACGAAACCTCGTCCGACGCGCGAATCTCCCCGCGCTTCTTGTCGCGAAACACCTTCGTGAGCTGCCGGGCTTCGATCATGTCGCGTCGTTCAAACAGAGCATCGATCCGCGCGTTTCACAGGCTCATCTTCTCCCGAAACTCCTGCGCCTGACGCCGGCTGAGTTCCACCTTAGCGTCCCCTTTCAAATGCACGAGCAATCCGCCGCTGAACCACGGCTCGATCCGCTCGATCCAGGCCAGGTTGATGATCTGCCGCCGATTCGCCCGAAAGAAGAACTTCGGATCCAGCCGCTCCTCCATCGCATTCAACGAACGAAACAACTGCGGTCGCGCATCGTCGAAATGCAGCCGCGTGTAATTGCCTTCGCTCTCGAGCAGCCGAATCGATTTCACCGGCACAAACCAGCAGCGATCGCCTTCGCGCACGAACACCTTGTCCTCGCCCGCCAGTCGCTCCCGCCCCGCCCGCGCGTCCGCCTGACCAGCCGTTCCTCGCGCCGCATGCTTCGCTCGCAACTTCTCGATCGCCGCCGCCAGCCGCGTCGGATCCACCGGCTTCAACAAATAATCGAGCGCATTCAAATCGAAGGCCTTCACCGCAAACTCGTCGTATGCCGTCGTGAAAATCACCTCCGGCACCGGCGCCGCGAGCGTCTCCAACAACTCGATACCGCTCTCCCCCGGCATCTGCACGTCGAGAAACACGAGCTCCGGCCGCAAGGTCTCGACCTGCTTCCGCGCCTCCGCCGCATTCGCCGCCTCCCCCACGATCTCGATCTCCCCAAACCCCGCGAGCAACCGCCGCAATTCGCTCCGCGCCAGCCGTTCGTCATCGATCAAAAGCGTTCGCATAAACGACTCCCGATTCACCCTCGCGCAACAAGCGTCGGCACCACCGCTTCCGCCACCACCGTCCTCGCACTCGCCTCGCGCAACTCGAGCCGCGCCCGATCGCCAAATAGCAATCGCAGCCGCTCCGCCGCATTGCTCATCCCCAATCCCGTCGACTCCCCCTCGCCGGATTGCCCGCGGCGCCCCACGGCAAGTTCTCCCGGATTCGTCACCTGCAATCGCAGCGTCTCACCGTCGCATCGCGCCACGATCGCAATCTCGCCGCCCGTCGGCGAACGGGAGATTCCATACTTGATCGCGTTCTCCACGAGGGTCTGCAGCAGCATCGGCGGGATCGGCAGTTTCAACGTTTCCGGCGCCACGTCGAGGCGCACGCGCAGCCGCTCTTCGTGCCGCACCTGCTCCAACGCCAGATAATCGTTCACCACGCGCAATTCGTCCTCCAACGGCACCGTCTCCGATTGTCCGCTCTGCAGCGAATACCGCAGCAGATTCGCCAGCTGCGTCACCGCCTCGCGCGCCCGGCCGGGATCTTCATCGATCAACGCCCGCAGCGAATTCAGCGAGTTGAAGATGAAGTGAGGATTCACCTGCGATTTCAACGCGCGCAGTTCCGCATCCTTCACCACCGCATTCAGCCTCAGTCGCTCGATCTCCAAACGGTTGAAACGATCGAAGAGGTGATAAAAAAAATACAGGCACAGCCACCCGACAAAAATCATCGCGCCATTCATCGTCCCGAGCGCGAAGATCAACAGCCGGCTGTGCTTCCCTTCCCACGGCATGTCGAGCAGCCCATACGCCAGCAGGTAACCGATGCCGTTCCAAACCACACCCAGCGCCAGCGCCGCCGCAAACACCCGCGGCAGCAGTTGCCGCCAGCCGAGACGTTTCCATCCCCAACGCGCCATGATCGCCCGAAAAAAGTGCGTCAACAACAACCCCAGCGCCATCACCATCGTCACCATCGACGCCGGCGTCAGCAGATCCGTCTTCCCATCCCGCGCCGCGAAGTAAACCGACACCGTCAGTTGCGCGACGAGAAAGAATCCCCAGCCCGCCGTCTGAAAAACCACATACAACCGCGCCCTCGCCCGCTCCCGCGCAGCCGTGTCGTCGATCGCCACCGTGGTGTCGGCAGAGCCGTTCATGCGCGCAGAGTAAAGGCAGACCTCCACGCTGCGCGCAAACTTGGACAAACGGCGCCGCCCCAAGGATGAGCGGCTTCCTCGTCTCCGCCTCTTGTTATGTTTCGCCAAACGCCTACCGTCGCCGCCGATGAAGCCCCTCGTCGTCGTCGTTGGTAGTTTCGTGCAGGATCTCGTTTTCGTCAGCGACCACTTTCCCGCTCCCGGCGAAACCACACTCGGCACTTTCTCCCTCGGCCCGGGCGGCAAGGGCTCGAATCAAGCCGTCGCTTCCGCCCGCGCCGGCGTCGCCACACGTCTCATCGGCGCCGTCGGCAACGACACCTTCGGCGACGGCGCCCGCGCGTTCCATCACTCCGAAGGAATCGATTCGCGCCTCATCATCAAAAAACGCCACGCCACCGGCACCGCCGCCATCATGGTCGATCGCCAGGGCCGCAACCAAATCGTCGTCGCCATCGGCGCCAGCGCCCAAATCTCTCCCCGCGACGTTCCCGCGTCCTGGCTCAGCGGCGCCCGAGTCGTCATCGCCCAACATGAGGCCAGCCTCACGACCAACGCCCACGTCTTCCGCACCGCCCGTCGCACCGGCGCCACGACGATTCTCAATCCCGCCCCGATGCGCGCCGACTTCGACCCCGCCATCCTCCGCCACGTCGATGTGCTCGTTCCCAACGAAACCGAATTCGCCGCCCTGGCCCGCCTCACCGGCGAAACCATCGACGAATCCGCCCTCGCCCGCCTCGACGACACTTCGCTCCAACAACGCTGCCGACGTCTCGGCGTTCCCACCATCATCGTCACCCTCGGCGCGCGCGGCTGCTTCGTCTCGCTCAACCATCGCTTCGCGCGCCTCCCCGGCCACCGCGTCAAGGTCATCGACAGCACCGGCGCCGGCGACGCCTTCGTCGGCAACCTCGCCGCGGGCTTGATCAAATTTCAAAACGACATCCTTCGCGCCGCCGAATTCGCCAACGCCGCCGCCGCCCTCTCCGTCACAAAACCCGGCACCTCCCGCTCCATGCCCACCGCCCGCGAAACCATGAAGCTGTCAGCTTGCAGCCGCTAAAATTCAGCAGCCGATTCGTGTCCCTTCGTGCCCATTCGCGGTTCATCCCTCCGTCGCTCCTTCACGCCCCCACCGGATGCCACGTCGTCTTGAACTCCAGCGTATCGCGAATCGCATAAACGCTCTGCGCCGCATCCGCCCACCAATCCGCCTCCTCCGGATCGATTAACCGCGTGCGTTTCACACTCTCCGCCGCGCCGAGCTCGATCGCTTTCCGCTCTTCCCCATCCGCCACGCCCACGATCGCGCGCAAATGCGTGTGCGTCGCCATCGTCGGCACGAGCTCCTTCCGAAAACCCGTCAACAGATTCACCACGCCCCCCGGCAGATCGCTCGTCGCCAGCATCTCGCCCAACAAAATCGCCGGATACGGCATCTTCTCCGACACCATCGCCACGACCGTATTTCCGCTCACGATCGCCGGCGCGATCAACGAGATCAGCGGCAACAACGGCGGCCGATCCGGCGCGATCACGCCGATCACGCCCATCGGCTCTGTCACCGTGAAATTGAAATACGGCGCCGCCACCGGATTCACATTTCCGAGCACCTGCTCATATTTGTCCGCCCAACCCGCGTAATAAATCAGCCGATCCACCGACAACTCCACGCCTTTCACCGCGCGCTTCGGATCGCAGCCAAACAACACCATCGCATCAATCATCTCCTGCCGCCGCCCTTCGAGCATCTCGCCGAGCCGATAAAGAATCTGCCCGCGATTATACGGCGTTCGCTTCGCCCAACCCGGCCCCGCCTTCGCCGCCGCCTCGACCGCATTGCGCAAATCCTTCCGCGTGCACTGCGGGATGTTCGCATAGAAATTTCCGTCCTTGTCGCTGATCGGAAACACCCGCGCGCTCTCCGAACGAATAAACGCTCCGCCGACATATACCTTCGGCGTTTTAGTCACAGGGATTCGGCTCATGAGAATAAAGGTCCGATCAACTCGCCGCCGGTTCGGCATCCTGCAGGTAGGTCTTTTCCCGATACGAACGCGCCACCAGCGCGAACACCAACGCCGTCGCGAGACAAAGCCCCGCGAAGAACAGATAAAACCACGCGCCCGGCAACTTGGTCGTGCCGTCTTCGTTGTCGATGAAGTGATGCACCAGCGCGGTGAACAAATTCCCCGCCGAAATCGCCAGCAGGTAGAGCGACATGATGATCGACTTCATCCGCTTCGGCGCCTGCGTGTAGGCAAACTCCAGCGACGTGATGGACACCATCACCTCGCCCAACGACAACAACAGATACGCCGGCACCTGCCACGCAATCGACGGCTGCTCGCCCGCCGAAATGCGCGACTCGATCCACGCCGCCACGACGAACGACGCGACCGTCACCACCAGTCCGATCCCAATCTTCCGCAGCGGATTCAGCGGGAACACGCGGCTGATCGCCGGATACAGCACATAGCTGCAAAACGGAATCAGCGCCAAAATGAAGACCGCGTTCAGCGTCTGCACCTGCGCCGAGAGGACTTCGAAAGACCAGCCGAAGACCGACACCTGCCGATCCATCTTCTCCGCCTGCAACACCCACTCGCCGCCACTCTGATCCCACAACGACCAAAACACCGCCACGAACGCGAAGATGATCCCGATCCGCCCCAGCGCCGCGCGCCCTTCGGCATTGAAATTATCCCGGAAAAACGCCTTCCCCGCCGGCGGAATGTGCGCGAATTTATAGCGCCCCAACCAGAACACGAACGTCGCCAGCAACATCAGCGCCGCCGGCACGCCAAACGCCCAACCCGGACCATACTTCTGCAGCAGCACCGGCGTGAGCGGAATCGAGATCAGCGACCCCGCGTTGATCGAAAAATAAAACCACCCGAACGCCTTCGATAACAGCGGTTGATTTTCCGCGCTGAACTGATCGCCCACGTGCGCCGACACGCACGGCTTGATCCCGCCCGACCCGATCGCGATCAGCATCAACCCGAGTCCGAGCCCCAGCCGCGTGTGATCCAACGCGAGCACCACACTGCCGAGACAGTAAACCAGCGACAGCCAGATGATCGTCTTGTATTTCCCCCAGAACGCATCGGCCAAAATCGCTCCGAACACCGGCAGGAAATAGTTCGTCGCGAGAAAAAGGTGATACCACTTGTTCGCCTCCGATCCCGACATCGGCGCCAGCTCCCCATTCGGGCCCATCAGATACTGCGTCATGAAAACGACGAGGATCGCCCGCATCCCGTAAAAATTGAACCGCTCCGCCGCCTCGTTCCCCACGATATAGGGAATCCCCGGCGGCATCGTCTTAATCTTCGGCGGAGCAGTGAGGTAAGTTTTCGACATCAGAAAATTTCAACCACGGATGGACACAGATGAACACGGATCAGCGAACCACCCGCTCCCATTCGAGTTTTGGTTTCTTGAAGTTGAGGATCAATCCGACCCGCAGCTGCGTAATCTTGAGGTAGTTCAACATCTGCCCCCGCTCCAGATCTGTGATCCGTTCTATCACTTTGGCGTCCACCAACACCCGCTCGCCCACAATCAGATCGGGGATGAACTCATCGACACGAACCGTCTTGTATCGAACCTCAAACGCCCGCTGCTGATGGATTGCGAGCCGCCGTAAGCCGAGCTCCACCACAAGCGAGTTTTCATACGTCTTCTCCCTCAGCCCATGGCCGACCTCATTCAGAACCTCGAACGCCGCTCCAATGATGGCGTGCGTAATCTCCCCTTCCGCCAAGTCCGATCCGTGTCCATCCGTGTCCATCCGTGGTTCAGTTCAGGTCAGCTTACAATAATCCATCAACCCCTGCCGCCCGCCTTCGCGCCCAAAACCGCTTTCCTTGTATCCACCAAACGGTGACGCCGGATCGAACTTGTTATACGTATTTGCCCATACCACCCCCGCCTTCAACTCCGTCGACATCTTCAGGATCCGCGAGCCTTTGTCCGTCCACACGCCCGCGCTCAAACCATACGCCGTGTTGTTCGCCTTCTCGATCGCCTCCTCCACCGTCCGAAAAGTCAGCACGCTCAACACCGGCCCGAAGATCTCCTCGCGCGCGATCCGATGGCTCATCGTCACCTCGGAAAAAATCGTCGGCCGGAAATAATATCCCTTCGCCGGCAACCGGCACGCCGGCTGGAACATCTCCGCCCCGTCCTTCACGCCGCTCTCCACCAGCTCGGTGATCTTCGCGAGCTGCTCCTTCGAGTTGATCGCGCCGATGTCGGTGTTCTTGTCCATCGGATCGCCCACGCGCAGCACGCGGATCCGATTCTTCAACTTCGTCAGCACGCGCTCCGCCACCGGTTCGTGCACCAGCAAACGCGATCCCGCGCAGCACACGTGGCCCTGATTGAAGAAAATCCCGTTCACGATCCCCTCCACCGCCTGATCGAGCGGCGCGTCATCGAACACGATGTTCGCCGCCTTCCCGCCCAGCTCCATCGTCATCTTCTTCCCGCTCCCCGCGAGCGAACGCATGATGATTTTTCCCACCTCGGTCGAACCGGTGAACGCCACCTTCGCCGCGCTCGGATGCGACATCACCGCCGCGCCCACTTCGCCCGGCCCCGTCACGAAATTCACCACGCCCGGCGGCAGCCCCGCATCGCGGATGATCTCCGCCAGTTTCAAACACGTGATCGACGTCGTCTCCGCCGGCTTCAACACCACGCAATTCCCCATCGCCAGCGCCGGCGCGAGCTTCCACGCCAGCATCAACAACGGAAAATTCCACGGTATTACCTGCCCCACTACACCGAGCGGCGCCACGCGCGCGCCCGGAGCGACATACTCGAGTTTGTCCGCCCAGCCTGCGTGATAAAAGAAATGCGCCGCCGCCATCGGCACGTCGAAATCGCGCGATTCCTTGATCGGCTTTCCGCCGTCGAGCGTCTCCGCCACCGCAAACTCGCGCGCGCGGTCCTGCAACAATCGCGCGATCCGAAACAGATACTTCGTGCGCTCCCGCCCCGCCATCTTCCCCCACGTCGTCTCGAACGCCTTCCGCGCCGCGCCATACGCCGCATCGACATCCGCCGCCCCCGCCAGCGCGATCTCCGCCAGCTTCTTCTCGTTCGCCGGATTGATCGAATCGAAATACTTCCCCGACTTCGGCGCGACGAACTCCCCGCCAATGAACAACTCATACCGCGCCTGCAGCCGCGGATCCGCCGTCTCCGGCGCCGGATCGAACTCCCACAAATCCCCAAAAATCAGCTCAGGCGCAGGACGCGCCGCCCGCGTGGTTTTCTTTTTCTCAGGAGCTACCGTTGCCATGGACGAATCAGGTTGAACCACGGATGAACACCGATGCCCACGGATTCAGCGTAAAATATCTGTGTCCATCCGTGTTCATCCGTGGTTGAAAAAATTCAGTAACTCTCCGCCGCCTCGCTGAAGTAATACGGCGCCTGATACGCGCCCGTCCGCTCCTTCTCCAGCTGCCGCAACAAATCGTTCAACAACGAGCTCGCCCCGAACCGATACCGCTCGTTGTTCAGCCACGCGTCGCCGAGCGTCTCCTTCACCGCGACCAGAAACTGCAGCGCCTGCTTCGCCGTGCGAATCCCGCCCGCCGGCTTCATCCCGATCGCCACGCCCGTATCCAGATAATGATCACGGATCGCCTCCAACATCACCTGGCTGTTCGCCAGCGTCGCGTTCACCGAGGTCTTGCCCGTGCTCGTCTTGATGAAATCGCCTTCGCGAATCGCGCGCATCGCCAGAAAAGACGCCGCCCGAATGTTATCGTAGGTCTCCAACTCGCTCACCTCGAGAATCACCTTCAACGTCGCATCGCCGCACGCCTCCACCACCGCCGCAATCTCATCCTGCACCTCGCGAAACTCCCCCGCGAGAAACGCCCCGCGATTGATCACCATGTCAATTTCGTCCGCCCCGTCCGCCACCGCCGCCTTCACTTCCGCGAGCCGCGTTCTTAACGGCGCCTGCCCGCTCGGAAACGCCGTCGCCACCGACGCAATCCTCACCTCCGTCTCCGCTCCCAGCGCGCGGCGCGCATGCCGCACCATCGACGGATAAACACACACCGCCGCCACGCGCGGCCCATCGTCCGTTTCGTGCGGCCGCAGCGCCTTCCGACAAAGCGACGCCACTTTTCCCGGCGTGTCCTTTCCTTCCAGCGTGGTCAAATCGACCATCGAGACCGCCGTCTTCAGCCCCCACACTTTCGCGTTCTTCTTGATCGACCGCGTCGCGTATTTCGCCACGCGCTCCTCCACGCCCACCGCATCAACGGTGCCGATTTCATCCCACAATCGGCGAAACGCCGCGGTGCCTGCGCGCAGCATACGTCGCCCCACTCACTCGCCCGGCTTCTTCAAAAACGGCAGCAACCGCTGCTCGAACTCTTCCTTGTGCTCCGCGCCTTCCTTGCGGTCGCGAATGTTGCCGTCGCGATCGATGATGAACGTCGTGGGAATCGCGTTGATCGGACGATCGCCCGCAAAGGCCTCCAACACCTCATCCGTCGACATCACGATGGGATAGTTGATGTTGTTCTTCGCCACGAAGCTCTTCACCAGGCTCGCTCCGCGCGGCGGCGCGTCCACGGAAATGCCCACGACCACCAGGTCGTCCTGATACTTCTCCTGCAGCTCGATGTAGCCCGGGATTTCCATGCGGCACGGCCCGCACCACGTCGCCCAGAAATCGACCACCACCACTTTGCCTTTGAACGTCTCCGAGCTCACCGCCTTGCCACTCGGGTCTTTCAAGGTCCACGAGGGCGCCGGCCGCGCCGACGCGAGCGCCGCACCGGCCAGCGCGAGGGAAACAACAAGGAACGTGCGTAGTGTTTTCATGGAGACAGATGTGTGAGCGATGATGATCCCGCAGCCGCGCCGCGGGGAAACCGCCTTACGTTGCAGCCCTTTCCACCGGCGGCAAATCCAGCCCGAGGATCTCGATGAACTTCTTCATCGCCGGCGTCAGCACGCGTCCTTTGCGATGCAAAATCGCGAGCGGCCGGGTGAAGTCCTTCCCCTTGAAATGAATCGCGGCGAGCGTCCCTTGCTGCACTTCCTGCTGCACCGTCGCCTGCGGCACGATCGCCACGCCGTGATCGATCTCCACCGCGCGTTTCACCGTCTCGATATTGTCGAACTCCATCACCGGCTCGATCTCGAGTTTGTTGTCGCGGAAAATCTGGTCGACCGCCTTGCGCGTCGGGATGTCCGGATCGAAGCCGATGAAGCGCTGCGCCGCGAGTTGCTTGAGCTCCAACTCGCCCACCTTCGCCAGCGGATGATTCGGATGCGCGATCAATACCAGATGATCGTTCCGAAACGGCAGCACTTCGATCTGACGCTGCTTCACCGGAAACGCCACCAACCCGAAATCCACCGAGTTGTGCAGGATGTCCTCATACACGAGGTTCGACCGGCGATACTCCACGCGCACATTCACCGAGGGATAATCGTGCAGGAACTTTTTGATGAAGGGCGGCAGCTCGTGCAGCCCGATCGAATAAATCGTCGAAATGCGAATCGTCCCGCTGATCACCTTCTTCATTTCCTGCAACTCGCTCAGCAGCTTGTCGTAGGTGTGCAGCATCTCCTTCGCCGACTCATAAACCCGCTGACCTTCCCGCGTGAGCTGAAACTGCTTTTGGCTCCGATCGATCAACAGCGTCTTGAAGTGCCGCTCCATCGCCCGCGCCTGCTGGCTCACCGCCGATTGCGTGATGCCATTCAACTTGGCCGACTTCGAAAAACTCTTCGTCTCGACGAGGTCGGCGAAAATTTTAAAATTCTCAATTTGCATGGTTCGCTCGCGGTTCCCTGATCATTACAAGGCCTAATTCTGCGAGCCCAACAAGCAATGCTCAATGCTCCCGACTTATAACGAATTTTGTGACAGGCTCGCGGAAATTCACCGCGAGATCGCCGCGGCCTGCCATCTCGCCGGACGCGATCCCGCCTCCGTCACTCTCCTTCCCGTCACCAAAACCCACCCCGCGGAAGCCGCCGACTACGTCGCTCGCGCCGGCCTTCGCGCCGTCGGTGAAAATCGCGTGCAGGAAGCCGCCGCCAAACGCGCCCAAACCGCCGCCGCCGTGCAATGGGAGCTCATCGGCCATCTCCAATCCAACAAAGCGCGCCTCGCCGCCGAACACTTCGATCGTATCCAAAGTGTGGATAGCGAAAAGCTTCTCCATCATCTCGATCGCGCCGCCGGCGATCTCGGCCGCACCCTGCCGATCCTCCTGCAAATCAATGCCGGTCGCGATCCCGCCAAATTCGGCGCCGAAATCGAAGACGCGCCGCGACTCCTCGATCTCGCGCTCACCAAGACTCACCTCCGCGTCGATGGCCTCATGACCATCGCTCCATTATCCGACGATCCCGCCGTCGCCGAGCGCACGTTCGCCACCTTGCGCGAGCTCCGCGACACCCTCGCCTCCAAAACGCGTGCCCCGCTCCACGAGCTCTCGATGGGCATGAGCGGAGATTTCGCCGCCGCCATCGCCGCGGGAAGCACCCTCATCCGCATCGGCACCGCCCTTTTTGGCCATCGCGCATGAGCAACCCGTGGTCGCGGAACACGTAAGCATTTCACCCTTCACGCCGCCCGCGTTTCTCACCTGCAATTCTGCCCTCCCCGCCCTCCGTCAGCCCCTCGTAACGCAATCATTAAATCTGATGCCCGGAAAGTTTCCGGATTGCGGCATGGGGGAATTCATTTTCTTTCCCGCGACGTGGAAACGGTGAAATTGAGTGACGCTCGACGGGAAGCGCTCATGGGTCTGCTCGACGACGCGACGCCTTCGGTGCGCAAGGCGCTGCTGACGCTCTTCAACGATCTGGGCGCGCCCGGTCTGCAGTTCCTCCAGGAGGTCGCTCACGGCTCGCATCGCGTGCTCGCGCGTCACGCCAACTGGTATCTCGAAGAGCTCCGTTTCTCCGATCCCGTCGCCGAATTCCGCGGCTTCATCCGCTCGCTGAATTACGAACTCGAAACGGGCGCATTTCTCCTCAGCCGCACCGTCTCGCCCGGCCTCGATGTCGCCGCCTGCTGCGCCACCCTCGACCAGATCGCCAACCGCTGCCGCGATCTCATCACGCAGCCGGCCACCATCCGCGAACAGTGCCGCACCATCAACCGCGTGCTCTTTCACGAGTGGGGCTTCCACGGCAACGTCGACAACTACACCGATCCGCTCAACAGCCTGATCGACCACGTCCTCGCCCGCCGCAAAGGCATTCCGATCTCGCTCAGCACCGTCTATCTTCTCGTCGCCGAGCGCCTCGGCATCGAGCTCGAGCCCGTCGGTCTCCCCGGCCACTTCATCGTCGGCTGCTTCACCGAATCGAAGCCGTTCTTCGTCGATCCTTTCGATCGTGGTATCTTTTTGGATACGGATGAGGTCTTCGCCCTCCTCCGCGCCAACAAGATCGTGCCGAAAAGCTCGGATCTCATGCCGACTCCGATCCGCGAGGTCCTCTGCCGCAGCTGCCGCAATCTCGTGAATCACTACCGCGCCGCCGGCGACACCGATCACGCCAAACTTTTCGCCAGCTTCGTCGAGGAGTTCGACTCCGCCTACGAAAAGCACACGACGTAATTTCCGGTTCCAGGTTCTCGATTTTCGATTTTGCCCGTCATCGACGCCGCCGCTTCAATCGAAAATCTGAAATCGAAAATCGAGAATTCCAGCGTTCTTACCCTCGGCGACCTCGAGTCCTGGTCCTTCGACGGCACCGCCCTCGCCGTCCTCGGCCAGCCGATCAAGCACTCGATCAGCCCGGCGATGCACAACGCCGCGCTGTCCGCCGCCGCCGCTCACGATCCGCGCTTCTCGCCATGGCGCTACTTCCGCTTCGAGGTGGCTCCCGCCGATCTCCCCGAGGCCCTCGCCGTCCTTCACGCGAAACGTTTCCGCGGCCTCAACCTCACCGTTCCGCACAAGGTCATCGCGATCGACCACGTCGTCGACATCGCCCCCGCCGCGCGCCCCGTCGGCGCCGTCAACAGCCTGCTCTGGACCGAGCGCGGCTGGCTCGGTCACAACACCGATGGCTACGGTCTCGCCTCCGGCCTGCGCGACAACCTGGCCGTCGAACTCGCCGGCAACCACGTGATTCTTCTCGGCGCCGGCGGCGCCGCGCGCGGCGCCGCCATCGAATGCCTCCAACGTCGTTGCGCCTCCCTCGCCATCGCCAATCGCACCGCCACCAATCTCGACGCGCTCCTCGCCACCATCGCGCCCACCGCCCACGGCATTCCGCTGCGTGGTTTTTCTCCGGATACACCACCCGCCGACCTCCCCGCCAACGCCATCGTCATCAACGCCACCAGCGCCGGACTCCGCCCCACCGACGCCCCGCCGATCGACCTCGCCGCGCTTCCGCGTCCGCTCGCCGTTTACGACATGATCTACAATCCGCCGCAAACCCCGCTCCTCCGCCGCGCCGCCGAACTCGACCTCCCGCACGCTCACGGCCTTTCGATGCTCGTCCACCAAGGCGCCAAATCCCTCGAGATCTGGACCGGCCTCCCCGCCGCCCAAACCGCGCCCACCATGTCCACCGCCGCCCGCACCGCCCTCGGCCTCTAATCTTTCTCTTCCTCTTTCTCTTAATCTTTCTCCCCCTCACCGCACCCCAAGTGAACGCCGAAACCTTCCACGAAGTCTCCTACGCCTTTCCGTGGTTCTTCCCCGCGGTCGCGTTCATCTTCGGCGCGTGCATCGGCAGTTTCCTCAACGTCGTCATCTACCGCCTGCCCGCCGAAAAATCCCTCGTCCGCCCCGGTTCGCACTGCGCCTGCGGCACACCGATCAAGTGGCACGACAACATCCCCATCCTCAGCTGGTTCCTCCTCCGCGGTCGCGCCCGCTGCTGCGGTCGTCGTTACTCGTTCCGTTATCCGTTCGTCGAACTCCTCACCGCCGCGCTCTTTCTCGCGTGCTGGCTGCACTTCCCTCCCGCCAAAGCAATTTGCGGTATGATCTTCGTCAGCGGACTCGTCGCCGCGACGTTCATCGATCTCGACCACCTCATCATCCCCGACGTCTTCACACTCGGCGGCGGTGTCCTCGGCGTCGTCCTTTCATTTTTTGTCCCTTCCCTGCACGGCCACAACACCGACCTCTTCCTCATCGACGCGATGCGCTCCGGCATCGACTCCCTGCAAGGTCTGCTCGTCGGCTCCGGTGTTGTCCTCTGGATCGCACTGCTCGCCGAGGCCGTCCTCAAAAAAGAAGCGATGGGATTCGGTGACGTAAAATTCGCCGGCGCCATCGGCGCGTTCTGCGGCTGGCAGGGCGCCGTCTTCGCCCTCTTCGGCGGCGCCATCGTCGGAGTCGTCTGGGTCAGCCTCGCACTCGCCTGGCAAAAACTCTCCGGCCGCACCGCCCCCATCGCCCCCAAAACCGAAACACCCGAAGGCGAAGCCGCCCCGATCGGCTTCGGCGTTCACGTCCCTTTCGGCCCCATGCTAGCGATCGCCGCCGCGCTCTATTTTCTCTTCTTCCAGCCCGCGATTACGGCCTGGTTCGCGGAGTTTACCGCGCTGTTCTGAGATCTCTCCTTTTACCCCTCGCCCAAATCGAAAATCCAAAATCGAAATTCGAAAATCCCTCACCCAATCACCGCCGCACCATCCCCCGTCCGCGTCTGCAACACATCCGGCGCCGCCCCAAATTTCTTCTCATACGCCCGCGCCACTTTTCTCGCCTGCGCCGCCGTAAACGCATCCGACGTCAGCGCCATCACCGCGCCGCCAAATCCGCCCCCCGTCAGCCGCGCTCCATAAACGTTCGGTGTTTTCACCAGCTCCTCCACGAGGAAATCCAACTCCGGCGTGCTGTTCTCGAAGAGCGTCCGCGAGCTCTCGTGCGAAGCCGTCAACAGCTTCCCCACGCGCTCGAGATTCCCCCGCTTCAACGCCCGCACCGTCGCATCCACCCGCGCGATCTCTTCGATCACATGACGCGCGCGTTTATAGATCTCCGGCTTCAACTTCTCCCGCGCCGTCTCCAGCTGCTCGATCGTCGCATCCGCCAGCCACGCCACCCCGAGCGCCTTCGCCGCCGCCATGCAGGCTTTGTGACGCGCCGCATAAAACCCGTCCACCAGCGCATGCTTCGTATGCGTGTTGAAAATCCAGAACCGCGCCTCCGCCGGCATCGGCACCGTCGCAAACTTCGGCCCGCGACAATCGATCCACACGAGCCGTCCTTCTTTTCCAAAACCGGAAACACCTTGATCGAGAATCCCGCACGGCACGCCGACGAAATGATTCTCCGCATGACGCCCCACCTTCACCACCGTCTCACGCGACGGCTCCTCGCCCGTCATCGATAGAAACGCCAGCGCCGACGACAACTCCAGCGCCGCGCTGCTGCTCAATCCCGCGCCCAGCGGCAAATCCGACGTCACATAATAATCGAAACCTCCCGGCGTCTTCAGCCCAAACTCCGGCAGCGCCGCGATCACGCCAAGCGGATAGTTCAACCAGCTCAGCGCGCCTTTCTGCTTCAGCGGACGTCCCACCGGCACGGATACAACCCGCCCGTTCATGCTGCTGCAAAACCGCCACCGCCGATCCTCCCGCGGCGCGATCGCCACCGTCACGCTCCGATCGATCGCCGCTCCAAGCACGGTCCCGCCGTTGTAGTCCGTGTGATTGCCGATGAACTCGATGCGCCCCGGCGCCCGCACCACCGCCGCGGGCTTGCGCCCAAATGCCTTCGCGAAGTCCCGCCGGATTTTGTTGAGCGATTCAGCCACGCGTCACCTCGCGCTTCATGCCACCGCCCGCAACGTCTGCCCCGCCTTGAAGCGCACCGTCTTCATCGCGCGAATCTTCATCGGCTGCTTCGTATGCGGATTGAACCCACGCCGCGCCGCGCGCGTCGCCACCGAAAACGCGCCGAAGCCGACCAGCTGCACTTCTTTGTCCCGCTTCAATCCACGCGTCACTCCCGCGAGCACCGCATCGACGGCGCGTTCCGCCGCTGCATTCGAGGTTTCGCCTCCGAGCAGCTTCTGCACTTCGTCGACCAGTTCGGCTTTGTTCATCGTCGCGTCTCAGCTTGAGCCGCCGAACACACGCCCGCCGGCGTCGACGGTCAAACCCTTTCACGTTGCCCGCGGCTAACTTCAGGGAATCTGCCCCGACGTCTCACCCGCGCGTCCCTTCACCACCACCTGCAGCAAATGCCGCATCGCCTCCGTCCGCGTGATCCCTCGCTCCTCCGCCAGCTGATCCGCCCGCTTCGCGAGTTGTCTCGCCATCGTCTCCGCCTGCGGCCCCGACGCACCCAGCCGCCGACAAAGCTCAACCAGCTGCTCGTGCTCGCTCACGTCTCCCACTCTCCCGGAAACCACGACACGACTTCCGCTCCACCTTCCGCCCACGCCAGCCCCGCCTCTTTGCGCACATTCAACAACGACACCAACGCCAGCCCCACAAACCCGTCCCCACTCCTCACCACGCTGCGCAACTCGCCCACCTTCCGCTCGCCTTGAAACAAATCCGCCGGCACGCCCGGCGTTTCGCCATTCCCCCGCACGCGCACCAACCGCCGCCGCACCTGCCCCATCGACTTCAACCGCGCCATCACCTCCTGCCCCAAATAACAGCCTTTATTATACGAGATCGCCGTCGTCTCCAACCCGCCTTCGTTCGGCAACTCGCCCGGCCCGATATCGCGCGGCACCGCCGGAATCGCCGCCTCGATCCGCCGCCGCTCCATCTCATCCGCCGACAACTCCCGCGCCCCTGCCCATCGCCGCACTTCCTCTTCCACCACCTCGGCCGGCAACACCCACTCCACGCACGATTCGCTCGCCCGCCGGCCGGGAAACCTCACCCCCACGCCCGCCGCGTTCTCGTTTCCCGCACGAAACAACGTCACTCCCGTCCGCGCCGCCGTCACATCTTCCACCACCACATCGTCCGCGATCACATAAGCCTCCAACCGCTCCCGAATCGCCGCCGCATCCGAGAAATAACTCCCCACCCAAATCTCCTCCGCCCCTCCGCCGCGCACCACAAAGCTATCCGCCAGCACGCGCCCTTTATGATTCAACCACAGTCCATACACCGCCCCCGCCTCGCCCAACCCGCGCAGATCATTCGTAAACTGCCCTTGCAGAAAGGACAACGCATCCGCCCCCGTCACCCGCAGCCACGCCGCCGGTTTCCACACGAAAAACTCATTCGCCCCCGTCAAAACTTCACTTGCGCTACTCACGTTGATTGCGTCGGTTCCAGATGCCCTGCAGAAATTCTCGAACTTTGAGTTGACGGTGGGTCGTTCCGGGCTACTTCTCAACTCATCAATTTCAACACTTCTCCCGCCTAGCGGGAGTTTTGGGGTAACTAAGAAAGCAAAGGCGGGCCGCTTAGGGGTAAGCGGCCCGCCACTTTTTTTGCCCAAATTTCCGGATCCCCACCGCCCACGACGCTTCCGCTTCCTCCACAACGAAGCACGAGTCTTTGAACATTGGATTTTCTCTGGATCTTGGATCTTGGAGCTTGGAGCTTCTTCACTCCCCTCCGACGCGAAGCTTGCCCCGCGCCTCTCCCACGTCCCAAGCTCACCGCTCCACTCATGCAGCGAACATCCGACATCAACGTCGTCGAAACCCGCGCCCTTCCCTCGCCCGCCGCGCTCCTCGCCGAAATCCCGAAAACCGAATCGCAAGCCGCCTTCGTCGCCCACTCCCGCCGCGAAATCCAGCGACTCATCTTCACCGACGATAAACGTTTCCTCTTCATCG
This sequence comes from Verrucomicrobiota bacterium, assembly GCA_023426435.1. Classification (GTDB taxonomy): domain Bacteria; phylum Verrucomicrobiota; class Verrucomicrobiia; order Opitutales; family Opitutaceae; genus Opitutus. The sequence continues at coordinate 43,389 of JAFAAS010000086.1, forward strand.
TCGGACCTTGCTCGATCCACGACCTCGACGCCGGCCGCGACTACGCCCGACGCCTCGCCACCCTCGCCAAGGAAGTTTCCGACCGCGTGATGATCGTCATGCGCGTCTATTTCGAAAAACCGCGCACCACCGTCGGCTGGAAGGGACTCGTGATGGACCCGCATCTCGACGGCTCCCACGACATCGCCAACGGCCTCCGGCTCGCCCGCACATTCCTCCGCGACGTCCTCGACCTCGGCCTGCCCACCGCCACCGAACTTCTCGACCCCGTCACCCCACAATACATCGCCGACCTCATCTGCTGGTCCGCCATCGGCGCCCGCACCGCCGAATCGCAAACCCACCGCCAAATGGCCTCCGGCCTCTCGATGCCGCTCGGTTTCAAAAACGGCACCGACGGCTCCATCACCACCGCGATCAACGCCATCAAGGCCGCCGCCCAGCCCCAAACCTTCCTCGGCATCAACCTCGACGGCGCCGCCTCCGCCGTCGTCACCCGCGGCAATCCCGATTGCCACATCGTCCTTCGCGGCGGCGCCACCGGCCCCAACTACTCGCCCGCCCACATCGCCCAAACCGAGCAGCTCCTCGCCAAAGCCAACCTCCCCAAATCCATCCTCGTCGACTGCTCGCACGACAACTCATCGAAAAAACCCGAGCGCCAGCCCGACGTCGTTCGCGAGGTCCTCGCCCAGGTCGTCAACGGCAACAACTGCATCATGGGCGCGATGGTCGAAAGCAACCTCGGCTCCGGCAACCAGCCCTTCCCCCAACCCAAGGAAAACCTTCGCTACGGCGTCTCGATCACCGACGCCTGCATCGACTGGCCCGCCACGGAATCGCTCGTCCGCGAAATCCACGCCGCCCTCGCCCCCCGCTTCGCGTAAGGGTAATCCGTAGCACGGGCAACCTGCCCGTGCCTTTTTTTGTCCACAGCACATTAGCCAAACTCCCACCGCACACGCGCCGGCTAAAAAATCTCCGCGCGAAACTTTCTTCCGTGTCTTCCGTGTGTTCCGTGGGCTAACTCTCGCTCTCCCATGAAAACACCCCTTCGCGTCGCCGTCACCGGAGCCGCCGGCCAAATCGGCTACTCCCTCCTCTTCCGCATCGCCTCCGGCGCCATGTTCGGGCCCGACCAGCCCGTCATCCTCCAGCTCATCGAAGCTCCGTTCGAAAAAGCGCTGAAAGCCCTCGAAGGCGTCGCCATGGAACTCGACGACTGCGCCTTCCCGCTCCTCAAGGGCATCGTCCAAACCTCCGACCCCGCCATCGGCTTCAAGGACGCCAATTGGTGCCTCCTCATCGGCGCCAAGCCCCGCGGTCCCGGCATGGAGCGCGCCGACCTCCTCAAGGACAACGGCAAGATCTTCATCGAACAGGGCAAAATCATCGACGCCGTCGCCGCCCCCGACGCCCGCGTCGCCGTCGTCGGAAACCCCGCCAACACGAATTGCATGATCGCCGCCTCGCAGGCGAAACGCCTTCCGCCGGAAAACTTCACCGCGATGGTCCGCCTCGATCAAAACCGTGCGCAAACCCAGCTCGCGAAAAAAGCCGGCGTCGATCTCACCGCCGTCAAAGACATCTTCATCTACGGTAATCACAGCCCGACGATGTTCCCGTCCTTCGCCCACGCGACGATCGACGGCAAACCCGCCACCGAAGTCATCAACGACCTCGCCTGGCTGCAGGGCCCGTTCTGCGAAACCGTCGGCAAACGCGGCGCCGCCATCATCGCCGCCCGCGGCGCCTCCTCCGCCGCCTCTGCCGCGAATGCGCTGGTCGATCACGTCCGCAGCCTCGTCACCCCCGGCGCGATTCACTCCATCGCCGTGAAATCGAATGGACACTACGGCTTCGACGCCAACGTCTGGGCCGGCATGCCCGTCCGCACCACGACGCCCGGCAGCTACGAAGTGATCACGAGCTACCAGATGGACGACTTCGCGAAATCGAAGATCGCCGCGACGAACAAAGAGCTCCTCGACGAACGCGCCTTCGTCGCCGACATGATCAAGTAAGCATCGTTCTCGTAATCATTCTCGTTCTCTCGGCGCCCAGCTTCCCGGGCGCCTTTTTTTGCGCACACATCTCACCCGCAGCCCCCCGCCGCGCCCGCACTCTTGCGCCGGCGCTAACCCGCTCTCCACACTTCGCGCACCCGTGCTCACCAGCGACACCAAGCGCCGCATCGATTCCTGCCGCGACATCCTCGTCGGCAAACTCCCGCTCCCCACCGACCAGGTCGAGCTCATCACCCTCGCCCTGATCTACAAGTTCATGGACGACCTCGACGAGGAGTCCGTGGCGATGGGCGGCCGGCGCAGCTTCTTCACCGGCCCGCTCGCACCCTACCGCTGGCGCGAGCTGATGAGCCAGACGCTTTCCGCCGACGAACGCATGACGCGTTTCGCCGACGGCCTCGAACTCCTCGGCGGCGGCAAAAAGCTCCGCATCCCGAAGAAAAACGGCCGCAAAGGCGAAACGGAGGAGATCGACGTCGCCGCGCACCTGCCCGCGCTCTTCCGCGATATTTTCCGCAACGCCTTCCTGAAGTTTCGCGACGGCCGCATCCTCACGCTCTTCCTCACCGAGCTCTCCGGTTTCGCCTACTCGCACAGCGAGGAGCTGGGCAACGCCTTCGAATACATCCTCTCCGTCATGGGCGCGCAGGGCGACAACGGCCAGTTCCGCACGCCCCGCCACATCATCGACTTCATGGTCGCCTGCCTCGACCCCCAGCCCGGCCAGACTGTCCTCGATCCCGCCTGCGGCACCGGCGGCTTCCTCGTCTCCGCCTTCCGGCACATCCTCAACCAACACACCTCGCCCAGCTCCACACTCCGCGGAGATCGGCTCACGCACACGCAGCGACAAAAGCTCTACGCCGCCTTCACCGGCTACGACATCAACGACCAGATGGTGAAGCTCAGCCGGGTAAATCTCTTCCTGCACGACTTCGCCACGCCGCAGATTCACATCTACGACACGCTCACCAACGACGCCCGCTGGCCCGAGAAATACGACCTCATCCTCGCCAACCCGCCGTTCATGACGCCAAAAGGCGGCGTCGTGCCCCACACGCGTTTCCGCGTGCCCGCGAAGAAGTCTGAGGTGCTCTTCACCGACTACATCGCCGAGCACCTCACGCCCGATGGTCGCGCCGGCGTGATCGTGCCCAACGGTATCGTCGCCACCACGCAGACCTCCTACGTGAAGCTGCGCCGCTTCCTCGTCGAGGAGAGTCTTGTGGCCGTCGTCAGCCTGCCCGCCGGCTGCTTCAAGCCCTACAGCGGCGTGAAGACGAGCATCCTGCTCCTCGACAAGAAACTCGCCCGCACGACGGACAAAATTCTCTTCCTGAAAATCGCCGCCGACGGCTTCGACCTCGGCGACAAACGCACCCCCATCGAAGCCAATGACCTTCCCGAAGCCGAACGCCTCATCCGCGCGTGGCTGACGGGGAAACTCGGCGACGACTTTACGAGTTCGCTGGCGTGGAAGGTGGCCAAAAAAACCGAATTGCTGGACGACGAAAGCACTTCGCTCAGCGCTGAACGATTCCTCGGCGGTGAGGTTATGCAGTCGGTCGTCGAACGCGTGAAGCTCGGCGATATCGCCACCTTCGAATACGGTCACACGGCTACGGCGGGCGACACTGGCGATGCACGCTACATCCGCATCACCGATATCGACGAATACGGTCGGCTTCGCACCACCGATAAGAAGTTCATTGCGCTCGATGACGAAGCAAGGGCGAGCTTGGCCAAAACTGGTGATGTGTTCGTCGCACGCATCGGAGCGACGGCCGGCAAGACCTTGCTTTTCGCGTCGGATGAAACGGCCGTCTTTGCTTCCTACCTGATTCGCGTGCGCTTCGACCCGGCGAAGATGCTTCCTGAGTTCTATTGGTGCCTCACTCGCTCTGCTGAGTATTGGACACAACGAGAGCAGTTGGTCTCAGGTGGCGGCCAGCCGCAGTTGAACGCAAATGCGCTAAAGCTGATTGAAATCCCCCTGCCGCCGCTGGAGGAGCAGCGGCGGATCGTGGCGGAGATCGAGGGCTACCAGCAGGTCATCGACGGCGCCCGCCAAATCCTCGCAGCCTACCGCCCGCGATTCGAAGTCGATCCCGAATGGCCGGTGATCGCTCTCAGTCAGGCAGTGACGATCACCAGCGGCGGCACGCCCGCAAAAACCAACGCGGAATACTGGACCGGAAGCATTCCGTGGGTTTCAGCGAAAGATATGAAGTCGGAGCGGCTCGCCGACGCCCAACTTCACGTTTCCGAATCCGCCGTTGCAGAAACAGCCACGCGGCTCGCTCCAGTCGGCACAATCCTGATTCTTGTTCGAGGCATGGGGCTCGCGAACGGCGTGCCGATTTGTGAATTGCTCGTTCCTTGTGCGTTCAATCAGGACATCAAAGCGCTGCTGCCGAATCCTGGAGTCAGTCCGCGGTTCCTCGCTGCCGCGCTGCGACAGGAGAAAGCTCAACTGGAAAGCGCATTAAGCACCGCCGCGCACGGCACGTTGAAGATCGAGTCAGACCAGTTGCAGAAGATCCAAATCCCCCTGCCCCCGAAGCCTGAGCAGGAGCGGATCGTCGCGGAACTGGAGGCGGAGGCGGCGAAGGTTGAGGCGGTGCGCGGTCTGATCCCGCTCTACGAGGCCAAAATCCAGCGCACCCTCGCCCGCGTCTGGGGCACGGTATGAACCCGGTTTTTTATTTCAAAAGAACTCGACGCATTCCTTAAGTAACGTGATTGCAGCGTGTTCTTATTTGCTTAGAAAAACGACACTATGAAGCCGTGGATGGCCAAAGCTCTGCAACTGCTCGCTGCCAGTCTCGAGCCGCCCCGCCATGAATTGAACGAGTTGGATTGGAAGGCCGCCCTCTCGCCGGAAAAGAAGCGTTTGACCGAGCATCTTGCGGCGATGGCCAATCAGCCAGGAGGCGGGTTTTTCGCGTTCGGGATCGATAACACCGGGACACCGGTAGGCCTTTCAAGGGGAATGTGAGGCGGTGATAAATCAGTTGGCGAACTTGGGGCGCGATGCGCTGGAGCCTCGCTTGGCCATCGATCACGGAACGGAGCTTTATGCAGGTGCAAGGCTGTTGATCGTTCATGTGCCCGAATCGCCAGTAAAGCCCGTGCATCTGCGGGGCAAAAGCATCGAAGATACTTTCATTCGTTCGGGTGGGACAACTCGCCCGGCCTCGCGGCAGGAAATCGGAACTCTGATGCTCCACAGCCATACCCCACGTTGGGAGGAACTCCATTGTTCGCTTCTGGTGGGCGAGGCTGAGCTGACGACCCTGCTGAACATCGAACCGATCCTGAAGATGCTGGAACGCCCGGTCCCCACAGATGGCGCGGAGATGCTGACATGGATGCAGGGTGAGCGTTTCATCGCGCGCCAGCCGAACGGCGGCGGATATGTCACGAATTTGGGTGCCATCGCTGCTGCGCGGAAACTGGCCGATTTCCCTAATCTGAGTCGGAAAGCGATCCGCGTCGTGGTTTATGACGGCTTGAACAAAGCGAAAACTAAACGTGAGCGGGAAGGCACGATGGGCTACGCGATCAGCTTTCAGGGTATTCTGCAGTTCGTGATGTCCTTGCTGCCGCAAAGTGAGGTCATCCAGCAGGCGCTGCGCGTAACTCGCACAGTTTATCCCGAGATCGCTTTGCGCGAGGTCATCGCGAATGCGCTCATTCACCAGGATTTTTCGATCACAGGTGCCGGACCTTTGATCGAGATCTACGATGACCGTATCGAAATATCCAATCCCGGAGGGCTGCTGCCGTCCAAGCAACTTGATCGATTGATCGGCACTCAACCAGAATCGAGGAACGAACAACTCGCTCGCGCGTTCCGGCGTTACAAGATTTGCGAAGAGCGCGGCTCGGGCCTGCTCAAGGCGGGCCTGGAAATGGAGCTCTACGGTTTACCGCCGATCAAGTTCGAGGCCGGTGCAGCCCACTTCAAGGTAACGTTATTCAGCCCGCGGACGTTTGCCCAAATGTCCCAGCAGGAACGTTTGAACGCCTGCTACCAGCATGCCGTGCTGAGGCATTTCTCAGACGGAGCCATGACCAATCAGTCCCTCCGGGAACGGCTCAAAATGTCAGAACGACGGCGCTCGGCGGTTTCGGTCCTCATCCAAGAAGCGATCGACCAGAAGCTCATCAAGCCGGCCGATCCGGAGAACAAATCCAAAAAATTCGCCGAATACGTGCCCTTCTGGGCTTGAAGGCTGAGACCGCGTCCGACGCATCGATCTTTTGACCGGATGCCGCCGAATCAGCCCGACTTTCTGAAATGAAATGGACCGCTTTCATGTCGATTTATTCATTTCCGCCTGTGAGGCAGATTGTTGCTATTTGACCAAGTAGGGCCGAATCACCGTCTCTTCTCTTGACCACCATGCCCTCCGAAGCCCAGGCCCGCATCGCGATCAACAAGCTGTTGGAGGAGGCGGGATGGCGGTTCGCAGAGGATGCGCACGGAAACGCGGCCAACATCGTCTGCGAGCATCGCATCGCGAAGAAACGCTTCGCGTCGGCCGATGACCTCGGCGCCGATTTCCAGCACGCGCCGAATGGCTTCGTCGACTACGTGCTGCTAAACACCGACGGCCGCGCGGTCGCCGTCGTCGAGGCCAAGCGCGAGGGCATCGATCCGCTCGCGGCGAAGGAACAGGCGCGCAGCTACGCGGCCTCCCTCGGCGTCAGCCACATCTTCCTCAGCAACGGACTCGTCCACTACTACTGGAATCTGCGGCAGGGAAATCCCGTGCGCATGTCGCGATTCCTGCCGCTCGGCGAACTCGGCAAAGCCGCCGAATGGCGGCCCGATCCGGCGCGGCTCGCGAGCGTCGCCGTCGACGAGAACTACATTGCCGTCTCGCAGGACGCACAGTGGCTCACGTATTCCGGAAACGAGCGTGCCGAGGTCGCGGTGAACAAAAAGATCCGGCTGCTCCGCGACTACCAACTCACCGCCGTCCGCGCGCTCCAGCAGGCCGCGCTACCAGGGCGACACCGTTTCCTCTTCGAGATGGCCACCGGCACGGGCAAGACCCTCCTCAGCGCCGCCATCGCCAAACTCTACCTGCGCACCGAAAACGCACACCGCATTCTCTTCCTCGTCGACCGCCTCGAACTCGAACGCCAGGCGGAGAAGAATTTCACCGCCTACCTGGCCGCCGACGGCATCTCGACCGTCATCTACAAGCAGAAGCGGCAGGATTGGAAAAACGCGCAGGTCGTCGTCACCACGATCCAGAGTTTCGCGGCGCAGAACCGTTTCCTGACCGATTTCGCGCCCACCGATTTCCAGCTCATCATCAGCGACGAGGCGCACCGCGCGATCTCCGGCAACAATCGCGCGATTTTCGAATACTTCGTCGGCGCGAAGCTCGGCCTCACAGCCACACCGCGCGACTACATCAAAGGCGTCGACGACCAGGAGCGCGCCGACGATCCCACCGCTTGGGAGCGACGACTGCTCCTCGACACCTATCGCACCTTCGGGAGCGACGACGGCGTGCCGACGTTTCGCTACAGCCTGCTCGACGCCGTTCGCGCGCAACCAAAGCCGTATCTCGTCAACCCGATCGCACTCGACGCCCGCACCGACATCACCACGCAGATGCTCGCCGACGGCTACAAGGTCACCGTCGCCGCCAACGAAGACGGTCAGGAATCCGAACTCGTCTTCGCCAGTCGCGATTTCGAACGGAAGTTTTTCTCCGACGAAACCAACCGAAGCTTCGTCACCTGCTTCTTCGACCACGCGCTCCGCGACCCGCTCACCGGCGAGATCGGCAAGACGATCTGCTTCGCCGTCAGCCGTCGTCACGCGACGAAGCTCGTCACGCTCCTCAACGAGGAAGCCGCCCGCCGCTGGCCCGTCGAGTATGGCGCCGGTTCGTATTTCGCCATGCAGGTGACGAGCGACCAGCCAGGCGCACAGCAGATGACGCTCGATTTCGCCAACAACAACCTCAACGGCAAATCCCGCTGGCGCCCCGCCGAGTTCCCCGACTACGACACGAGCCGCACGCGCGTTTGCGTGACCGTCGGCATGATGACGACCGGCTACGATTGCGAAGACGTGCTCAACGTCGTGCTCGCCCGGCCGATCTTTTCGCCCACCGATTTCATTCAGATCAAAGGCCGTGGCACGCGCCTCTGCCTCTTCCAGCACGCCGCCACCCGGCGCCAAGCCGCCAAGACCGGCTTCGCGCTATTCGATTTCTTCGCCAACTGCGAATTCTTCGAGAAGGACTTCGACTACGACCGGAAGCTCACGTTGCCCAGGGTTCCCGCCGGCGGCGGAGGCGGAACGACCGGCGGCAATGGCGGAACTGGAGGAACTCCACCGCCCGCGACCTACACCAACACCTCGCCCGATCCACTCGCGACGATGGCGCAGGAAGCCGTCGGTCTCGAGGGCATGCGCATCGACCGGGAAATGTATCGGCAGCGTTTCGCGACCCAAGCCCAGGAAGCCGCCGCGAAGCACCCGGAACTCGGCGCCGCCGTCGCCGCGGAGGACTGGCCTGCCGTCGAAGTCCTGGTCGAAAAACTTCTCCTCGGCCGGCCGAAAGAGTTTTGGGATCTGCTTAAACTCCAGGCGGTGTTTCAAAGCGACCGTGTCCCCACTCTTCGCGAAATCCTGCGGGTGGTCTTCGGTCTCGCCCCGGCGGTGCCCACACGCGAACAACTCGCCGCCGAGCAGTTCGATCGCTTCGTTTCCGCGTGCACGCCGAATCCGACGAAACTTCGCGAAGTGCGCCACATCTTCCACGCCTACCTGCTTGATGGAAACCTCCGCGCGTTGCTTGAAGCCGGTGATTTCGGCCCGCTCCGCGCCCACGATCCCGGCCTCTTTCTCAGCATCAAAGCCGCTGGTGCCGCCGAGTTGAAAACGTTGTTGGACTACCTGCGCACCACCGTCCCACTCGAACCCTTTGGCCGGGTCGCTTGAGCCGCCTCGTGTGTCAGACCTCCGACGTCAAGTTTCTTAGCCCTTCAACTTGATATTCCAGTTTGGAATATCAAACGGTCGAACAAACCCCACATCCCTGCCTTCAATGAACGCGGGGCTAGGCCTCTGCTCCTTCTGTGTGCTCGGTGCAGAAACTCGCACGTCCCGCGCATCTGAAGAAGTATTCCCTCAACCCGGCCCATGTCCGTCGCTCTCTCACCCCTCATCCCTCATCTCTCAACTCCCCCCACCCCCTCACCCAATCAACCCCGCCAACTCCCGATCGATCCGAAACGCCTCCCGCACCGCCGCGAATCCATCGATCAACTCCCCCGGCGCGCCCGCCCGCGGAAACACCATCCCCAACTCGCTCCCCGTGCATCGCACGTGCGCGTCCACGCCTTCCACCCGGATCTCGCACTCGCTGCAGTCCGACGGATACGTCACCGACAATCCGCCCTCGCCCTCCAGCGCCTCGATCGCATCCACCACCGCTTCGACACTCGCGCTTTTCCTCAACCCAAAAACGATCTCCGAAAACTTCCCCGCAAACACCGCCGCGAAACTCTCCGTCCGCGCCAGCTCCGCACTCTTCAACTCCCGCATCCGCGTCGTCACGACATACCGCTCCGGCCGCTCCTCCTCGATCGCATAGCCAATCTCCACCGCAAAATCCTTCGCCGTCAGCACCGCCAATCCACCGCCCACCGAAAGCGACAACTCCTTCCGCTTGTAACCCAGCGCCGCGCGCACCGCCTGAAACAACGCCTCCGCTTCGTCCGCCAACTCCTTCTCCCCCACCTTCGCCAGAAACGCATTCGTGGCGTCATTCGCCGCATCGGGAATCGTGTGAAATCCTTTCCGATATCCGCTCAACGCCTTCACGAGCCCGCCCCCGCGACCGACAAAACCGATCGCCGCCACGATGCTCGATGGAAGTTCGCCCGACATCCCGCCGAGCAAAACCTACCGGCGTCACCTCCCGCCAGCCCGAATCGCAACCATCCCGCTCACGCCCGCGCCGCCCGCGCGATCAGCGCCACCAGCCCCACGATCATCAACAGCGTAATCCAAATCGGCGACAACACCGCCAGCACCACCACTCCCACCACCAAGAGCACAGTCACGACCGCCAATCCCACCGTCGCCAGCGTCGCCAACCCGCCAAACACACACTCCGCCAAGACGAGCAGCGGCACGCCGACGAACACCGGCAGCAGCAAAAACCCGGGCAACAACTTCACCGCCAACAGCACCGCCAAAATCACCAACACCACTTTCCAAAACGTGTTCATACCCCCAAAACCCACCGCGGCCGAAAAAGTTTCAGGTAGGGCGAACTGTCCCCAGTGAGCCGTTCGACACACGTGGCCACGAGCGTGAGCGAGCGGCGTTCACCGTCCACCAACTCACGCAACTCACCCCTCGCCGCCGCACCGGCCCAGTTCGATTTTGGAACTTTGGCCCTTCTCTGGAGCTTGAATCCTGGGCTCCTGGATCTTTCTCACACTCCCAACCGCACCGCCACCGCCAACACGCCCACCGTCATCGCCAGCGCCAGCCCCGCCGCGATCTTCGCCCCGCGCGCATTCCGCACATAGACGGTCTCACCGATCTTCTCCGCCTCATCCTTCGCCCGCCCCGCCAGGCTCCACGTCTTCCACGCGAAAAATCCTTTCATCAACGCACTCACCCCCAACAGCCCCAGCCACACATCGCTGTTCCCCGCGCCTTTCAACTGCACTTCACCGAGCAGCTTCGCATCGACGATCAACAACGTCAGAATCGCCAGCATCGCAAAAATCGACGCCTTGCCCGCCAGCAATTGCACCACGCGCTGCGCCGCCGGCACGCGCGTCGGATCATCCGCCGTGATCACTTCGCGTCCCGACTCCGCCGCCGCCACCGCTTCCTTGTCCTCATCCAGCGGGAAGGGCGCCTTCCACGCCGCGATCACGGACGGCACCGACGCAAACATCACCACGATGAAAAACATCTCGAAACCCAGCCACTCCGCCAGCGGCCCCGACACCATCGTCGTCGGCACCAACACGAAATTCATCAGCGCCGTCGCAAACGCATAATGCGTCATCGTGAACCGCCCCGGCGCAAACTGCTGCATCATGTAAACCATGTTCCCGATGAACCCGAACCCGTATCCAAATTTCTCGATACTCACGAGGGTCGCGATCGTGACGTAGTCCAGCCCATGCCCCGGACCCGCCGCATGGCTCAGATACACGAACGTGAAATGCGGCACATTCAAACACAGCGCCAGAATCGGCAGCGCCCGCTTCAATCCCATCTTCCCCAAAAACATTCCGCCCAAAATTCCGCCCACGATCATCGCGATCGTGCCCCACGTCCCGTCGATCTGCGCCGCCTGCCCCGCCGTCAAACCCAGCCCGCCGCTCTCCGTCGACGACTGCAGAAACAGCCGCCCTTCCATCAAGATCAACCCCTCGCCCGCCCGATACAAAAACACGAACGCGATCATCCCCCAGAACGAGCGCTTGTGGAACACCGTCTCCGCCGTCCGCAGAAAATCCCGCACCACTTCCTGCGCATTCGCCGGCCGATGCGCGATGCTTCCCGTCGGCAGCGCAAACACGTGCAACACCGCCAGCACCGCCATCACCACCGCCGCCGTGATCCACACCGCCATCCACATCGTCTGCGTCGACCACGCATTCGCATTCGCCAGCCGCTCCATCTGGCTGATCAACAATCCCGTCGACAGCACTTTTCCCAGATTCCACGCCATGCTCTGAATGCCCGCATACGTCGCCTGCTGCTTCCGATCCAGCGCCGTCAAATAAATGCCGTCGCCGCAGATGTCCTGCGTCGAAGACGCAAACGCCGCCACCCACAGCAGCGCGATCGTGATCTTGAAAAACCCCGACATCGGCAGCGCCATCGCCACGCCCACAAACAGCGCCGCCAACAACACCTCCATCGCGATCACGAAGAATTTCTTCGTGCGATACATGTCCAGAAACGCCGCCCAAAACGGCTTCAACGACCACGCGAGCACCACGTTTCCCAACATCACCGTGATCTCCGCATCCGACACGCCGAGCGACTTGAACATCGTCGCCGCCGTCGCGTTGATCACGTTGAACGGAATGCCCATCGCCAGAAACAACGAGGGCACCCAAATGAAAGCATAGCGCGCAGCGCGGGAGGTCATGGTCAGGGGTAAACAGCTGGAGAGTTCGAAGAGTGAATCCGGCCACTTAACCGCAACCGGGCCCCGCCACTCCACCGTTTCGCCGCCCCCACGCCAGCGAATTCTCACCCTTCCTGCGCTTACACCGGAAATGGAGGCGCGGTGCCCCCACCGCGCACCCCTCCCCCCTCAACTCTCATCTCTCAACTCCCCGCTCCCCCAACTCCCGCCACAAAAACCCAAAGGTCCGCGCCACGCGCGTCGCCAGTTGCTCCGCCGTCACGCTGCCGTGATGCCCGCCCTCGGTGTTCTCGTAATACTCCACTGAATACCCCATCGCGTCCATCTTGGCCGCCATCTTCCGCGCATGCCCCGGATGCACGCGGTCATCGCGCGTGGTCGTATAGAACATGACCGGGGGCAGCTTCATTCCGTCACAGAGATTCTGATATGGCGAATAC